>JBEQAF010000025.1:0-16826 GCA_041640455.1 bacterium | reverse complement strand
TGAACCCCATGATGTATCTATCTGTTCATACACCTACCTAAAAAAAGAGGATAGGCTGAGTTTCATATTAAAAAACGAGTGGTCAAATCTTACCAAACACATAACTTTTGTCGATAATAAGCTTCTTTGTGAGGTGGATTGCATAGTTCCTCAAAACTATAATATTTTTGGTATGGAGTTTAATATTAATCTCTTTGCCCCCCATGAGGAAACCCGTTATTTTCTTCTTCCCGATGGAACTAAAAGATACCTTGATTTTTTTGGTGAAGCGGAAAATGTAAGGGAGCTCAAAGTAAGAGATGAATGGTATAATATGGAGCTCATATTCAGAACAGATATTTTAACAAATCTTTACATTTATCCCATATACACCGTCTCTCTTTCAGAAGACGGCGTTGAAAAAACCTATCAGGGAAGCTGTTTATTGTTTTATAATCCAATAAAGGGTGATAGAATAAAGGCTAATTTTGAGCTGGAATTAAAGGAACTGAGATGAAAAAAATATTTTTTATTACCGCCAGTGTTTTGCTATACGTATCTATCTGCTCTGGCGGATATCTTACACAGCCTCTTCATTCAGACAAAGGGGTGGGAGCGGTTATGGTACAGGATGAGAAGGTTGTGCATGAACTGCTAAAGACCTCTGAGACAGACCGCAATATTGTACTGAACTATATTAAAACAGTCCTTTTTACGGAAGGCTTTGTGCTTGTGGAACAGGAAAAAGCTTTCAGAGAGGTTATGGAAAGGCTTTCAGCTGAAGACAGAAAAAAGCTGGAAGAGATAATAAATCTTAATCTTTCAGAGAAAAAAATTAAAACAAAAGCCATTGATATCAATAGTAGAGACTACTATCTGCCAATAAATCTATCTGACGGGGAATAATGATAGCCGAGTTTTCTGCTGGAGGAGTGGTGATAAAAAGGGAAGGTGATTCGGTAAAGGTGCTATTATGCCTTCAGGAAAAACTATCTGGAAGTCAGGTTTATTGTCTCCCCAAGGGACATATTGAAGAAGGTGAGACATATGAACAGGCGGCTATCAGGGAGGTGTTTGAAGAGACGGGCATAAAGATAAAAAATCCCAGATTTATTGACAAAATTGATTATATTTTTATTCAACGGGGCTCTAAAATTAAAAAAACTGTTTATTTTTACCTGATGGATTATGAGTCTGGAGAGTTTCAACCAAATAGAGAGACCATAAGCATAGGCTGGTTTGACGGGGAGGAGGCGATTAATCTTACGCCCTACAGCTCTGAAAAAAAGATAATAAACAATGCCCTTGAGATGTTAAAATCTGAGAAATAGACTAAAATATCAGAAACTTACAGTTAAAGGGCTGGTCTTATCCTTTTTACCCTGCTGTTCAAATATGATACTTTCTTCATCAATATACTCTACAACCTTAAAATCCCTTCTGTTCTCAAAGAGCTCCTTGCAGAGCATATTATTCAGATGATGACCTGATTTATAGCCCTCAATTTTTCCAAGAACTGGATATCCAAGTAAAGCAATATCTCCCATAAGATCCAGTACCTTGTGACGTACAAACTCGTCCTTATATCTCAGCCCTTCTTTGTTTATAATCCCATCATCTCCAAGCACGATGGCATTTTCGAGCGAACCGCCAAGAGCAAGTCCATTATTTTTAAGATACTGGACATCTCTGTAAAAACCAAATGTGCGTGCTCTGGCTATCTCATTCTCAAAATTCTCCGGGCTATAGATAAATCTTATGCTTTGTTTGCCTATGGCAGGATGAGGAAAATCTATGGTAAACAGTGCTTCAAAGCCATCAAAAGGAGATATTTTAACAAATTTATCACCCTCTCTAAACTCTATCTCCCTCTTTACAACTATATATTTTCTGAACCTGTTCTGCTCTCTTAAACCAACTTTCTTTAAAATATATACAAAGGGCGCACAGCTCCCATCCATTATGGGCACCTCCCCGCCTTCCACTTCAATAATCACATTATCAATATCAAGCCCTCTTAATGCGGCTATAAGATGTTCCACTGTTTTTATTGAAACTCCATCTTCTCCTATGGTAGTGGCAAGGGTGGTGTCAATAACTCTGTCAAATGTTGCCATAATCTCTCTCGGTTTTCCACCATCTACGTTCACAAATAGATAGCCAGTATTTTCTGCGGCAGGTCTTAGAGTTATCCTTGCTCTCCTACCGCTATGAAGTCCAACACCTGAAAGGCTCACAACACCCTGTAATGTTTTCTGATTTACTCTAATCATTTTCTAAAAAATATGTTCAGTATTATAGTGAGAATGATGCTGATAACTATGGAGGTTACAAGAGGAAAGTAAAAGGTAAAATTATCTCTTTTTATGTATATATCTCCAGGTAACCTACCGATGAAGGGAAGCTTACCAGAGAGATAGATTATAACCCCCACAATGGTAATTATAATCCCCAGTATAATAAAATACTTTCCAAAACTGCTGAAATTATCCATAAGCTTAAGACCTATAAAACCGTTCCTTTTCCGAGAATATACAGCCACAGTATCTTTGTCTGTAAAGCCCCAGCCTTTTACTCTCTTCTATCCCCTCTTTCCAGCCCTTTCTGAAATCTTCATAGAAGAATTTTATATTATATAACAATCCTAAGGCTTCTCCAATCTGTTTTATAAGTTCATGTTTCTGTCTCACACTATAAAGAAGTGTGGTACTGAAGGCATTGTAGCCAAGATTTTTTGCCGTGATGGCTGTTTTTTCCAGCCTGAGCCTGTAACAGATGGCACATCTATCCTTTTCCCTGTCATAAAGGCTAAAATAGTCTTCAATATCATAGGATTGGTATATTATATTTAGATTTTCCGCATTAGCATACTCAGTGAGTGTTTTCTCCCTCTTTCTGTACTCATCGAGGGGATGAATGTTGGGATTATAAAAAAAACCTTTCAGATCTGTTCCTATTTCTCTATACCTTTTCAAGGGATATATAAGACAGGGTGCACAGCAGATATGCAGTAAAAGCTTGTTCACTACTGAACTTCCTTAATCTTTAAACCAAAAACTGAGCTCATATTTTTAAGCATGGAGCCTATGGCATTATAAAGTGCGCCGGTAAGGTTGGTCTCAAAGGTGGCATACCTTGAATTGGGCTTGAAGTTACTTATCCCCTGACCTTCCCAGATAACTTTTTTTTCCTGTATGGAGAAAAGCTTTCCTCTTACCCTTGACCTGCCCATATACTCAAAATTCTCTCCAACTGCGCCATAATTTAATACATTTCTCACTTTTTTTGTTGCGGACGTTCTGGACTCTATCTTTATTACCTTCGCCTCAAGAATCTCTCCAGCAAAGATATAGTCAACATCCCTGTTTTTTAAAAACCTGTTCAGCTCTGCCTGATTGTTAAAATCCGGTAGTTCAAAAGGCTGAATAATAATGACCGATGAGAAACCGCCATGTTTAGTCAGTATCTCCTCCGCAATTTTTGTAGCATATACCCTTATGGATTTTCTCTGTGGAGTAAGATCTTCCCCGAGCCTGTCAAAGTCTGAACGCCCATCCGTGAAGGTAAGTAAACCGAGGGAGATTTTTTTTGCAGGTCTATCAAAATTAAAGTTCTTTAGCTCTTTATCATAGATGATATTATTATTTTTGACACTACAGGAGATTAGCAGGATTTGAGCACATATTATTAGTAGAAAATATCTATTCAATGACAATCTCTTTAACTTCACCATCTCTACCCAGTTCTTTTTTAGTCTCGCCTTTTATGACCAGCTCAATCCCTCCGATATTACCAAACTTAATTTTCATCCCCTTTCTATAAGGTAGCTCCTTTTTATCTCCTTTTAGCAGAAGACCCTGATATATCTTATTACCTTCAAAAACTGCCTCTACCCAGCAATCCTGCGACGCCTTTATTATAACAAGATCCTTATCTGTTATGTTTTCTGCTTCCCCTATGATCTTTTTCTTCTCCTCGTGAAGCGCCAGCTCCTTTGCGGTGGTAAGGGTATTAAAATTTGTAGTCTTTCTTTTCTCTATCTCCATATTTCGCTGGTTATTTACATGACTTACTCTTAACCAGGAAAAAAGAATAATCCCAAAAAGGCATATAAGGAACAGATTTCTCAGCAGCTTTTTATTTTTTTCTTCCCTTATAACACTTTCTCTACTCTCTACCGGTGAAAACTGTTTTTCCTGAAGAATCTCCCGTGTTAATATATAAACCAGTCTGTCTCCATCCAGCCCTAAATAATTGGCATAATTTTTCAGAAACCCTTTTGCAAAGATAATGGCAGGGATTCTGTTTAGATCGCCTTCCTCAAGAGCAGTTAGATAATCAGGGTTAATTTTAAGCTCTGAGGATACATGCTCAAGGCTTAATCCCTTTTTCTCTCTCGCATCTCGCAACAGACTGCCTATTTTTTCAACATAAAGCTCTTTCACTTTAACTCATCTAACATCTTTTTTGCCAGTCTGGCATAATCTGATCTTGAATCAATATTTATAACCTTAGTCAAAACACTTTTAGCTTTATTAGTCTGACCGGTTCTAAAGTAAAAACTGCCGAGGACAAAATTAACCTCCAGATGGTTTTCAAAGGCGTTCAGGAATTTTAATAATAACTCTTCTGCCTCTTTGTATCTTCTGGTCTGCTCATAAATGCGTGCTAAATTAACATATGAGGGGCTGAAGCTTGGATTAAGAGAGATGGCTTCACGGTAATTTTTTTCTGCCTCTCCCAGCGAATTAAGCTTCTCATAGGCAAAGCCCATGTTATTATATGCAAGCTCCGGAGTGGTATAAAAGATGTTTTTTACAGCTTTTTCAAAATACTTCACAGCCTCTTTATAGTTACCCTCTTCGAGAAGTATTACCCCCAGATTGTTGTAAGCTTCCGAATAGTCTCTGTCTATGGATAGGGCATTTTCAAAAGCCTCCTTAGCTTCCTTTATCAGCCGTCTCTCCTTATAAGCCAGCCCTAAGGCATTCCAGATAAACTTATCATTACTGTTAAGATTTTTTGCCTTTACAAACTCCTGCAGAGATCTTACATAGTCACCTTCCTGAAAATAGAGGAGCCCCATCTCATAATGGATCTTTGATTCCTTAACAGCCCTGTCAGAGGGTGCACAGGCAAAAATAATAATAAATACAAAAAGATAGAGATATTTCATAAAAAGTTTGTCTTCATATTTGACAAAATTGAAATAAAATGTTTAATTATTTTTAAAGACAGTATTAATAATAAAATAAAGCAGTTTTAATAGTCAACTCAAATAAAGATTAACAAATTATTAATTTTTATGGAGTTTTTAATGAGAAAGATAAAAAAGACCATACTGGTTGTGGATGATGAGAAGGATATAAGAACACTTTATAAAGAGATTTTTGGCAAGCAATACAAGGTTTTATTAGCCAAAGATGGTGAAGAGGGTTTGAAGCAGATATTTTCCAAAAAACCAGACCTTGTAATACTTGACATAAAAATGCCTAAGATGAATGGACTGGAAGTTTTAAGAAAGGCTAAAAGCTTTTATCCCACATTACCTATAATATTATGTAGCGCCTTTTCTTCCTATAAGACTGTATATGCCGCATCTCTTGCCGATGCCTTTGTGGTAAAATCTCCCAATCTTTCTGAACTTTTAGAGAGAGTACATGATTTTCTGAATCATAATTAGACTTCTTCCTCTCTCAGATTTATTTTGCCAGAGGGAGATAGATGGTAACCTCTGTCCCCTTTCCTTCCTCTGAGCTTAACGTTATGCTTCCGCCCATGTCTTCAATAAATTTTTTTGTAATGGCAAGCCCGATCCCTGTACCGTCTTTTTTTGTAGAAAAGAATATATCAAATGCCTTTTCAAGAAGCTCCTCGGGAATCCCAACCCCTTCATCTTTAATAGAGATCACAGCTCTGCCATCCTGTTCCCTCAGAGAAATATATATTCTGCCGCCTTCGGGCATGGCTTGAATGGCATTAAGAATAATATTTACAAGGGATTGATGGAGCTTTCCTTCATCTGCCATTGCCCAAAGGTCAGTACCTTCAACGGAAGCTGATATTTTTTTAAATATCTTCTGAAAGGAAAAATCTCTTATAACCCCTCTTACCAGCTCGGTAATATTTATATTTCTAATCTTGCTTTCTTTTGGCTTGGCAAAATCAAGCATGCTTCTCAGTATATTTTTTATCCTTTTTGCCTCCCTTAATATGGTGTCTATATCCTCTTTTAGCGGACTATCTTCAGGCATCTCGCTTTTTAGATACTCACAATGCCCGATAATTATGCCAAGCGGGTTATCAATCTCATGAGACATGCCTGCAGAGATTTTGCCAAGGGCGGCAAATTTTTCATAGTTTATTATCTGATTTTGCAGATATAGAGCCTCTTCTATACTCTTATTAAGCCTCTCGTTTTTCAGCCTCAACTCCTCCTGGTTTTTTCTAAGAGCGTCAATCATGGCAGATATAGCTTCTGATAGCTCACCTATCTCATCCTGAAATACTGGTATATTCTGATTCAGATTGCCTTCCTTTATTAGATTTGCCTTTGATGTCAATGTCTGCAGAGGAACTATAATGTTTTTAACATAAAAATAGGATAGCAGAATTGCAAATAGGAGATAAAAAAAGCCTATGATAATCACAGACATATTAAGACTGAATATCTGATACTGGACTTCTGCTGTTTGAATAAGATACCTTATATAAAAAAGGGTTCTACCAACCGTCTCAAAGGGGATAACCATGTCAAGATAATATTTATCATCAATCTTCTCATCTCTGAAAAGCACGTCTTTATGTTTTTTATAGTTTTTCTGATTAAAAGCTGTTCTGGGCTGAGCACCATAGCTTATCAGCAGACTGCCACTCTCATTTATTACGGAGACCGACTTTATATCCGCCTTATCTCTCACCAGCTCTTCTATATCCTTTATAACCTGAGCTTCATCAATTCTACCGATCCCTCGAGAGAGGGTTCTCATAATTATGGGGTTTAAAAGCTTTATCTTTGATGAGGCGTCCTTTATTAGATAGTCCTTCCAGAACTTCTTTTCAAAAAAAGATATGGTTAGTAGCAGGCTGATTGTTATGGCAATAAAAAGTATAAGCTGATAGATAATGAGCTTTTTAAATAGCCCCTGAAATTTAATAATCAACCTATCTCCTCAAAAATATTTTTTTCATTGAAAAAGACTATTTTTAGCCCCTTTTCTTCCTTGTAGACCCTTATGAAACTTTCTTTCAGGAAGGGGTATAAACAAAGCGATAAGCATAGCAATATGGAGCTCAGCCAGATAAGGTTTATAAAGGGCTCACGGGTAATCTGAAAGCCCACATAATCAAAGCCAAAATCATCCTTGCCTGTGTCTATAAGAAAAAACTTATAATCTTCGTATGTCAGCGGATCGTTTACGCTTATTCTTTTTTTTGCAACCCCCTTAAGCTCCAGATCGCAGTAAAACTGCTTTACCACTGGGTCTGCATAGGCTTTAAGTTTTATTCTTATAGTCTGATCGGGGGTCAGATTTTTAAAAATATCTTTTTCACCGTCAATCCTGAAATGGACGCTAAAATCCGTTAGATCTGCCTTTTCTATAAAAATATTTCTACCCGCAAAGCTGACTGTCTTTTTTTCTCTGGTAATAATCTCTGTCTTCTCTCCTTTTTGATCTTCCAGCTCAATCTTAATATCCATTGGATAATACTCCACAAAAAGATAGTGGGGGATAATCTTATAGGGGAACTTAACATCCCTCTTCTCTTTCCAGTCAAACACCAGATCCTTTTCATCTCCCACATGAACATTCACAGTACCATGAAAGTTAAAAAGGTTTGATAGCCCTGCAAATACAAGCAGCATTACCAGAGAGATGTGAATAACAAGTATGGAGCTGTATCTTAAAAGCCCCTTTCTGGCAAGCAGTCCATAATCTTTTTCTAAAATCTCATAACCAGCAGATATCAGCCTTTCTCTTACCAAACCTATATCAGCCTGAGTGTAATAAGTATGATCTCCTACCAATCCTGCTTCATATTTGCCTTTAAGCTGTCTGTAGACCCTTGTTACAGTGCAATAGGATAGATTTATGGCAAAAAGAAATAGCAGACCTATATAATAGGGGGTTTTATAAAGATTAAAGTCAAAGGGGGTCTTTGCAGGATAGATAGTACCATAGATACTTGCAATGGCGATAAGCAGCATGAGGACTACAGAAAACTTTACAGACCTTAATGTCCTGTCAAGGAATGAAAAAATATTTCTCATAGTATGTTTTCTTCTGCTTTTTTTAGATACCTGCCAGTATAGGAAGCAGGATTTTTTGCTATCTCTTCGGGGGAACCTGCTGCAATCAGGTAACCACCTCTGTCTCCTCCCTCGGGACCCAGATCTATAACCCAGTCTGCGGTTTTTATTACATCAATATTGTGCTCTATAACAATAACAGTGTTTCCGAGGCTCACAAGCTGATGAAGTATATAAAGCAGTTTTTTTATATCGTCAAAATGTAGCCCCGTTGTGGGCTCATCAAGAATATATAATGTTCTGCCCGTATCCTTTTTGACTAACTCTTTAGCAAGCTTTATCCGCTGAGCCTCGCCACCCGATAGTGTGGTAGCCGGCTGACCAAGTCTGATATATCCGAGTCCCACATCTTTCATAACTGTTAGCATACTAACAATGGCGGGATAATTCTCAAAGAAATCAAGTGCTTCTTCTACAGACAGGTTTAATATATCGTATATATTTTTGCCTTTGTATGTTATCTCAAGGGTCTCCCTGTTAAACCTCATACCACTGCAATGATCGCAAACTACATAAATGTCTGGCATAAAATGCATCTCCACCTTAACATATCCCTCACCCTTGCATATCTCGCACCTGCCTCCACGTACATTAAAAGAGAACCTGCTTGCAGTGTAGCCTCTTGTCTTTGACTGAGGAAGCATAGCAAATACTTCTCTTATGTGAGTATAAACGCCCACATAGGTGGCAGGATTACTTCTCGGAGTCCTACCTATGGGAGACTGATCAACATCTATAATCTTGTCAATATGTTCCAGACCAGAGATTCTGTCATATTTTCCAGGTTTCACTCTGGCTCTCATAATTTTGTTTGCAAGCGCCTTATAAAGGGTGTCAATAATCAGACTGCTTTTTCCTGAACCAGAAACTCCAGTTACACAGATAAAGGATTCGAGGGGAAAGGATACATCAATGTTCTTAAGATTGTTCTCTTTTACACCGAAAATATTGAGATACTTTTTATTGTCTGTTTTTCTTTTTTTTTCTATTTCTATTCTAAGACTACCTGACAGGTATCTGCCTGTCAGGGATTTTTCATCAAATATAATATCTGACGGAGTACCTTCAAAGACTACTTCGCCTCCTTTCTCTCCAGCCATAGGTCCCAGATCTACAATCCAGTCTGCCGATTCTATCATCTCCTTATCATGCTCTACAACTATAACTGTATTACCCATATCTTTGAGACTTTTTAAGGTATTTATAAGCTTCTCGTTGTCTCTCGGATGCAGTCCTATGGTGGGTTCATCAAGCACATACAGGACTCCCATAAGTTTTGAGCCGATCTGGGTTGCCAGGTTAATTCTCTGTGACTCACCACCTGAGAGCGTCTGTGCACTACGATCCAGCGTAAGATATGATAGCCCTACCTGCAGGAGAAACTCCAATCTCTCCTGTATCTCCTTCAATATTTTTTTTGAAATAATCTCTTCTTTCCCTTTAAACTTTAAATTTTTAAAAAAGCTGTAAGCCTCTTCAATGTTCATTGCTGTAATCTCGGCAATATTCTTATCACCTATCTTTATAAAAAGGCTTTCCTTTTTAAGCCTTTTTCCTTCACAGGCAGGACATACGCCAAAGGAAATAAATCGTTCATAAACCTCCTTCTCGCTATTATAATAAGCCCTTTCATACTTCTCCTCGAGCCAGGGGATCACGCCCGCAAAATGAGGCACCAGCTTTTCCAGATGGGGGTTTACTATTGCATGTCTGCCGAAGATTATAAACTCTTTCATCTCTTTAGGAAATTTTTCAAAGCTAATGGAGGCTGACAGGTTAAAAAATTTTGCTATTCTCTGGAGCTCTTCACTAAATAAAAGTGTGCCATCACTCCTTGTCCATGGTATAATTGCGCCCTCTCTTAGTGAAAGATTCTCATTTATTATTAGATTGGGGTCGAAAAACTTTTTTACTCCCAGTCCATCACATGTAGGACATGCACCATAGGGATTATTGAATGAAAACATTCTTGGTGTTATTTCAGGAAATGTAAATCCACAAGTATTGCAGGCAAAGCTTTGATTAAAAGTAAATCTCTCTCCGTCAAGTACCTGTACCTCAATTATTCCCTTCGAGATCTTGGAAGCCATCTCGACCGAGTCAGTAAGTCGCTGTCTTATCCCATCTTTTATCAAAAGCCTGTCAATAATCAGGCTTATATCATGTTTTATCTTTTTGTTAAGCTCAATATCATCGTTTATCTCAACTATCTCTCCGTCTATTCTTGCCCTTATAAACCCCTTTTTCCTATAAAGATCCAGCTCCTTCCTGTACTCGCCTTTTCTCCCTTTTACAATAGGTGCCTCAACTATTATCTTTGTTCCTTCCGGAAAGGATAATATTTCATCAATTATTTCAGAGATGGTCATGGCAGAGATGGGGATATGGCATGAAGGGCAGTAAGCCTTTCCAACCCTTGCAAAAAGTACTCGCAGATAGTCATAGATCTCGGTAACTGTTCCAACCGTAGAGCGGGGGTTTTTGCTAATAGCTTTCTGTTCAATGGCAATAGCGGGTGAGAGCCCTTCAATTACATCCAGATCGGGCTTCTCCATAAGCTCAAGGAACTGCCTCGCATAGGGCGACAGGGACTCCACATATCTTCTCTGCCCCTCTGCATAAATGGTGTCGAAAGCGAGAGAAGACTTACCCGATCCCGATACACCGGTAATTACAGTTAATCTATCTCGGGGTATTCTGACATCTATATTTTTAAGGTTATGCTGTCTCGCACCCTTAATTATTATAAACTTTTCTTCCATTACACTCCAATCTTTAGTCTATCAAGCTCTTCAATAACCTCATCTACATGACCCGAAGCTCTTACCTTGTGCCATATTCGGATAATCTTTTTAGAAGGTGAGATGAGAAAGGTTGACCTTATTATCCCTTCGATTAGTTTTCCATAAAAGTTTTTTTTACCAAAGGCTTTGTAATTTCTTATGGCAATTTTTTTTGGATCTGACAAAAGGACAAAGTTTAAACCATAAAGGTCTTTAAATTTTATATGACTCTTTATGCTGTCAGCTGATACGCCAACCACATTTACCCTGTTAAGCAGTCTGTTCATATTATCTCTGAAATCGCAGGCTTCCTTTGTGCAGCCCGGTGTATTGTCCTTCGGATAAAAATAAAGAACAAGATGCCTGCCGTCCTGAAGAAGCTCATCAAGAGTAAACTCCTTAACAATATTATCTGGAGCAACCCCTTCCAGTATAAAATCTGGTGCAATATCTCCTTCTTTTAGCATAAAACCTCCTTTTATCTTCGCCCTCCAAGCAGAGCAGTACCTATCCTTACCATAGTGGAACCCTCTTCTATGGCTACCTCAAAATCCGATGACATACCCATAGAAAGCTCCGTTAAGGGCTCCCTGTAACAGCCTTTTCTGTTTATAAGCTCCATCAGCTCTCTTACCTCTTTGAAATAACCTCTTGTTTTTTCCACATCTTCAAAAAAGGGCGGCATTGCCATTAACCCCTTAACCTGGAGATTATGAAAATTATTTAGCTCTTCCATAAAAGAAGGCAGATCTTTAATCTTCACACCACCTTTTGTCTCCTCGCCCTGATTAACCTGTACAAGCACTGGCTGAACTATACCAACTGCCTTTGATCTTTTGTCAATCTCTGCCGAAAGTGCCAGACTGTCAACCGAATGGATAAGAAAAACTCTGCCGACAAGATATTTAACCTTGTTTTTCTGCAAGGTTCCTATAAAATGCCAGTTTAGAGGTAGACCTACCTCCCATTTGGACAACATCTCTTGAACATAGTTTTCGCCTATATCAGTAATTCCAGCATTATAGAGCTTCTGGATGATCTCCTTAGGGTGTGTCTTGGTAACGGCAATTACACGTACTCCCTGATCTCTCTTTGCCCTTTTTACAGCTCCGTCTATTCTTTCCTTTAAAACTGCCAGTCTTTCCTTTAAGTCCATACTATCTTATTTTTATTACCTTAAGTTTAAGCAGATCCCTGATAAGATCAGACAGTGGAAGCCCTATCACATTTGTAAATGAGCCTTCTATCTTTTCTATCATAAAACCACCCATCCCCTGTATAGCATAGGCACCAGCCTTATCCATTGACTCACCCGTATTCACGTAGTTTATTATCTCCCTGAGTTTAAGAGGTTTAAACTTTACATAGCTTCTAACTGATCTTATTATTTTATCACCTTTATGGGGCAGATAGATACAGTAAGCGGTAAAAACTGAATGCCACTTGCCTTCCAGCATCTTCAAAATTTTTATTGACTCTTCCTTTGAACGGGGCTTTTCAATAACCTTTTTTTTTAAGGCAACTATGGTATCGGCAGTAATAATCAGACCTTCCTGAACAGGATGCCTTTTAAGTGTCTCCAAAAGCTTAATCTCCGAAAGTGTCTCGGCGTAATATCTGGGAGAGCGGTATTTTATCTCACTACCTTCACCAAAGGATTTTACCACTGTGAAGGTAAGACCTACATTTTCAAGTAGCTCCCTTCTTCTCGGAGAGCCTGAAAAAAGATAGATTGGTAGATCGGTGTTCTGATAAATCATAGTATTCTTGCTAATGCCATTCTTATCTGTTCAGCCGGATAGGCTGAGTTAATCTGCATAAGCCTGAAAGATGGCAGATCCTCAATGGGTTTCAGCTGCTCGAGCTGTTTTTCGAGAATATTTAGGTGAGCATCGGATATATCTTTATCCTCTTTCATTCTTTTTAATATCCTTTCCCTTAATATTTCTGCGGGAGCAAAAAAATTAACAAAAAGCGGGGTTAATCCAGCATTGGTTAGTTCCCTCAGTGCTTTCTGTCTGTAAGCTTCTTTGAGAAAAGTGGCATCCAGTATGACCCGTTTGCCTGCCGTTGCTTCCTTAATCCCCCTCTTTATAAGTTCCTCATAGGTCTTAACGGTGAACTGCTCACTATATATCCCTTCACCATAGGGCAGATAATGATGTCCTTCCCTTACCCCTGCAAGCTCCTTTCTTATCTCATCAGACCTGAGTATACTATATTTATCCTTGAAAAGATCAGAAATTGTACTCTTCCCTGAACCGGATATGCCCATAAAGATAAGGGGGTTAAAAGATGCACTGTGGCTCTTTATATAAAACTCAGCCAGACCAAAATAGTCAGCTGCCTTTTTAATAATTTTTGATTTTACAGAGCTATCTTCAACTCCTTCAGAAATAAACCCTTCAATCTTACCTCTCACATAGGCTCTGTAAACCTTATAGAAGGTAAGCAGCGATTCATCATAGGCAGAGGGGTAATGATTAAAATAGGCTTTTTCCAGTTCTGCAGAAAGATCAAATCTGCCGTTAAACTCAAGATCCATCAGTAGAAATGCTATATCTTCGAGAATATCCGATATTCTGAACCGATTGTTAAACTCTATACAGTCAAATATTTTAATCTCGTCTTCAAGGCAGATATGCTGGGAATGCAGATCTCCGTGTACCTCTCTAACAAATCCATTTTTGTTTCTGTCTCTTATAAGTTCTTTCTTTTTTTTCAAAAAGTTTCTTGTGTAATCTGCAATTTTATTATATTTCTCTTCATCTATGGTTTTTCCTATAAAAGGCTTTACCTGACTGAAATTCTCTTCTGTATTAAATCTGACAGAACTCAGAGAACCATATCTATTGCCCCTGTAAACGTTTATAGATTTGTGAAACTCTGCCAGCAGGGCTCCGAGATCTTTAATCCTCTCAGGTATCAGATCACCTTTCCTGATAAGATTAAAAAGTATCTGCTCTTCATTAATTCTTTTCATATAAACCGCATACTCAGCAACCTTAAAACCGCTCTTTTTTTGAAAGGAATAGAGCTTACCATCAGAGTATATCTTTTTCACCCCCAGATACAGATCCTTTGCAAGTCTGCTATTTAATAGCACCTCTCTTTTTACATAAAACTGCCTTTTTTTCAGGGTAGTAAAGTTTAAAAATCCAAAATCCACAGGTTTTTTGATCTTATAAACAAACCGATCTCCGACAAAGACCTGTGAAATATGGGTTTCAAAATATTTTATCTCACGGGGCATTTCGGGATAGTTTGAAGGGTTAAGGAGAAACTCTTTCAGATTACTCATTTTTAACTCTAATAATCCTCTTTTCTGTGATTATAATATCCATTTTTCTGTCATAGTAACCCATAGGCACCTTATCAACTAACTGAATATCAAAAGCAATGGCAATCTTTGGCACATCCTGTCTAAGCTTTGGTATGGTTCTGTCATAGAACCCTCCACCATAACCTACCCTGCCGCCTGACGTATCAAATACACTTCCAGGTATGACAGCTATATCAATCTCTTCCTCAGCTGCCCTATGGCAAATTTCTGGATCAGGCTCCAGTATGCCATAGCTACCTTCCTTTAGATCTGCCAGACTATTTATGTAGCAGAGGACAAGTCTTTTATTAGCAATATCGGTATAGGGAACCACAACCTTTTTATTATCCCGCAAAAGTTTTTCTATTATGGGCTGGGTATCTACCTCTGTTCTGAAATTTACAAATATAAAAAAAACCTTTCCAGCTCTAATCTCTTCTAAGGAAAAAAAATTTTCAAATATACGGGAGCTTAAGTCTGCCCTTTCTTTATCCGTTAAACTGTCTCTGAGATTTAATATCCTTTTCCTGATCTCCTTTTTTTCAATTCTTATATCCACCTTTGACCCTTTCTATAAAGGATTTTATAACCATGAGCTGCTCCTTGCCAGCTCCAGAAAACTCAACTCCCATACCATCTGGATATCTGGGCTTTATCTTTGTTGCCCCAGCATTAACCCATGCTACCCTACCCCAGAGCCTGACAGTCTTGGTCTCCTCTGGCAGTATAAACTTTATCTCAAAATAGGTGTTTTCCTTGTATATCTTCTGACCTGATAAATACAGTCCACCTTCACTGATATCAAGTATAACCCCTCTTTCCATAACATCACCAAAACCAAAAAAACAGGGTAGTTGAACCATTACCCTCTCTTTAAGCCTCTTGTCTTTAATTAGATAGCTGTCAACGGTCTTAACAAAATCCAGATCATTAAAAGGTTTTTTTATAAACGCCTTGGCACCGATCTTAAAAAACCTGTCCCTAAGCTCATCATTCAGATGGGCTGTGGCAACTATAACCGGGATATTTTTTAACTTGTCATCTTTTGATAGCTTAAGAACCAGCTCATAACCATCCATCTCAGGCATCTCATAGTCGGTCACTATCAGATCCATCTGATCTTTCTCAAGTATTGACAGCGCTTCTTTACCGTTTCGGGCAGTAAATACCTCACTATCTAAAACCGAAAGGTAGCTTTTCATCAGCTCCAGAAAAAAGTTTACATCATCAACTATCAGTATCTTGTAGGACATTAACTGCCCGAGATTCTAAAATCAGTTTACCAGTCCATCTTTATTGGCAAGATATCTTGAAATCTCGCCATTTTTATTAAGCACACCCTTTGATATACCATCCTTAAGATCCCAGCTAATATCCAGAGTATCAACAAGTTTATCTTCCCTGTAATGTCTTATCTTATAGGTAACCATATTCTTATCTTTCTTAGCCTTTATGTAAAAAAGCTCATCCTTGTGGGCGTAGAAAAACTCTTTCTCCCCTTCCGCTATGGGGTTACTACCTGTCCAGAACTCAATGGTATTAAAAAGGATAAAATCCAGCAAAGCTGCTATACCATAAACTGGAATAATAATAAATGCCCATGTGACCGCACTTCTCAGGAACTTGTTGTCCACACTGCCATTAATGTTATATACCTTTCTTGTCAGATTAAATTTTCCATAACAGCCGCTTAACATAAAAATACTTACCGCTACAAATAAAGCAACAATTTTCTTCATAAAGCCTCCTTTCTTTGAGATATTAAATTATACCATAGAGATTAAAAAGTGATAATATTAATCTTAAAAAAATTTATTACCAAGGAGGTGTTATGGAGAAAAAAACGGTCAGTTCAAGCGCTGTTGTAATAGCTCAGGTTATGAATCCTCAGGATGCAAATCCGGCAGGGAATGTACACGGCGGTGTTATTATGAAGCTCATAGACACAGCGGCAGGGGTTGTAGCAACCAGACACTCCAGAAGCAATGTGGTAACGGCATCCATTGATAGACTTGATTTTCATCATCCGGTTTATGTAGGTGATCTGGTATTTTTTAAAGCCAGTATAAACTATGTGGGCAGAAGCTCTATGGAGATTGGTGTAAGGGTGGAAGCAGAAAACTCAAAAACTGGTGAGGTCAGGCATACTGCCTCTGCCTATCTAACCTTTGTAGCGCTCGATGAAAATGGGAAACCTAAGCAGGTACCAGAGCTTATCCTGCAGAACGAAGAGGAAAAAAGAAGATTTATAGAGGGAAAAAACCGGAGGGAGCTGCGCCTAAGAGAAAGAGAGGGGGAAAGGGAGAGAGATAGAGAGGGAGGCAAGGGGGAGATAGAGATAGAGAGAGGGAGAGGGGAAGATACAGATATA
This sequence comes from bacterium, assembly GCA_041640455.1. Lineage (GTDB taxonomy): Bacteria > CALINM01 > CALINM01 > CALINM01 > CALINM01 > JAOAGA01. The sequence continues at coordinate 60 of JBEQAF010000025.1, read as the reverse complement.
GTGGCAGAGATAATGAGAGGGAGAGGGAGAGGGAGGGATGGAGGCGGAGAGAGAAGTGGT
>JBEQAF010000024.1:0-25734 GCA_041640455.1 bacterium | reverse complement strand
TCCAACTACAACCATTTCTCCATCAGAGATGGCATCCACGTCTACCTCTGTGGCATCTTTAAGAAACTTGTCTATAAGCACGGGATGCTCTTCTGATGCCCTTACAGCTTCGTTAATGTATCTTTGGAGTCCCTTTCTGTCATAGACTATCTCCATTGCCCTGCCACCAAGCACATAAGATGGTCTTACCATAACAGGATAACCTATACGTTCAGCAATTCTAATAGCCTCATCCTCAGATCGGGCAATTCCGCTTTCAGCCTGTTTAAGCCCGAGTTTTATAAGTACCTCTCTGAACCGCTCCCTATCTTCAGCCCTGTCGATGCTATCCGGGGATGTGCCAAGAATATGAACTCCTGCCTTTTCCAGCGGAACTGCCAGTTTAAGCGGAGTCTGTCCACCAAACTGCACTATTATTCCTCTGGGCTTTTCTCTCTCCACAATATTTAAAACATCCTCAAAGGTGAGCGGCTCAAAATAAAGCCTGTCAGATGTGTCGTAGTCTGTGCTAACCGTTTCGGGGTTACAGTTAACCATAATGGACTCAAGCCCCTCTTCCTTGACAGCAAAAGCAGCATGTACACAGCAGTAGTCAAACTCTATCCCCTGCCCGATTCTGTTTGGACCGCCCCCAAGAATGATGACCTTTTCTTTTTCTGTTGGCAGAGCCTCCTCCTCTTCTTCATAGGTGGAGTAAAGATAGGGAGTTTTTGCCCTGAACTCGGCAGCACAGGTATCAACCATTTTGTAAACAGGCTTAATGTTTCTTTTTATCCTGTCATCCCGTACCTTTTTCTCGTCAATACCAAAAAGCTGTGCAATACGCCTGTCAGAAAAACCAAGCTTTTTAGCCTCTCTTAGAATATCATCTTCAAGGGCAGATATGTCAAAATCTCTGTTTTTGCTAAAATCTTTCAGATAATTCTCAAAATCTATTATCTCTTTAATATTTTTTAAAAACCATGGGTCAATTTTTGAAAGTTCATATATCTGTTCTATGCTATAGCCCAGCCTGAAAGCCTCCCCTAAATACCAGAGCCTTTCATGATTAGGTGTTCTCAGCTTTTCATCTATGATAGCCCTTTTCTCATCCAGCGTGCCAGTTCTTAGCTTTTCATCAAATCCGTAGCTGCCGATCTCCAGAGACCTGATAGCTTTCTGTAACGCTTCTTTAAATGTTCTGCCTATTGACATAACCTCACCCACAGATTTCATCTGGGTTCCTAAGGTGGGATTGGTTTTTGGAAATTTTTCAAAGGCAAATCTTGGTATCTTGACCACCACATAATCGAGTGCGGGTTCAAAAGATGCGGGGGTTTCTTTAGTAATATCGTTTTTAATCTCATCCAGTGTATAACCCACTGCCAGCTTGGCAGCAATCTTGGCAATAGGATAACCTGTTGCCTTTGATGCAAGGGCGGAGCTTCTTGAAACTCGTGGATTCATCTCGATCACCACCATCTTTCCATTTTCAGGATTTATAGCAAACTGGATGTTCGAACCGCCTGTATCAACACCTACCTCCCGGATGATCTTTATTGCCGCATCTCTCATTATTTGATACTCTTTATCGGTTAATGTCTGAGCGGGAGCTACAGTAATACTGTCACCGGTGTGAATGCCCATAGGATCAAGATTTTCAATTGAGCAGATAATTACCACGTTATCCATTCGGTCTCTCATAACCTCAAGCTCAAACTCCTTCCAGCCTATCACAGACTCTTCCACAAGCACCTGTGAGACCGGGCTCAGGTCCAACCCCCTTTTTACAGCCTCTTCATACTCCTCAATATTATAAGCTATTCCCCCACCTGTACCACCGAGTGTGAAAGCTGGTCTTATTATGGCTGGAAAGCCCACATATCTTATTACCTCTAAGGCTTCCTGCATACTGGTTGCCAGTCCGCTTTTGGGAACGCTTAATCCGATCTTTTCCATAGCTTTTTTAAAAAGCTCTCTGTCTTCACCCTTTTTTATGGCATTGATATTAGCTCCAATAAGCTTAACATTATACTTATCAAGAATCCCCCTCTCATGCAGAAACATGGTAAGATTTAAAGCGGTCTGACCGCCCAGAGTTGGCAGGATGGCATCAGGTCTTTCTTTGTGAATAATCTTTTCAAGATATTCCACTGTTAGAGGCTCCACATAAGTAGCATCTGCAAGCTGGGGATCTGTCATAATGGTGGCTGGATTTGAATTAACCAGAATTACCCGGTATCCCTCCTCCTTCAGAGCTTTAATGGCTTGAGTACCGGAATAATCAAACTCGCAAGCCTGACCGATAACAATGGGACCTGAACCGATTACAAATATGCTTTTAATATCTGTTCTTTTAGGCATAGCTACCTCATATACTTATTTTATATGTTATTTTGTCAAAATAGCCATATTTTCTATGTGAAAAGTCTGCGGAAACATATCAAAGGGGATTATGCTCTCAATCCTGTATCCGCTATAGCTCAGTGTTTTTAAATCTCTTGCCAGAGTGGCTGGATTGCAGGACAGATATATTATCACTCTCGGATTAAATTTGGGCAGATAGGGTATGATATCTCCGGCTCCTGTTCGAGGTGGATCTAAAAAAATCACATCAAAGCTCCTATGACTATTGAAAAGTTTGATAACCTCATTGCTTATATTTGCCCTGACAGTATGCACATTGTTAATATTATTCTTTATTACATTCTCATCAAGGGCTCTGACAGAGAGCTGATTCCCCTCCACAGCAAGAACATATTTAAAAAGCTTGCTAAAAAGGAAGGTAAAATTACCAGATCCAGCAAAAAGCTCAAGAATGGTCTGATCTTTATATCGGTCTCCAAAAAAATCCGCCAGCCTGTCCAGTATAGCTCTATTAACCTCAGAATTTGCCTGTATAAAACCATCGGCATAGATCTTAAGGGTATAGGAGCACTGACTGTTTTCTACAAGATAATTTAAATAGGGCTCTTTATAGCTTGCAACTACACCTTTTTTGCTCTTAATAATTCCGCCTTTAAAAAGATTTAGAATATTTTTTAGCCTTCCGGGATTATAGTTTTGCTCTTTTGTTTTTCCTGAAAAGATAAAACTGTCCTCGTAGGGTGAGTAGTAAATCTCAAAGTCAAGAACGTCAAATAATTCATTTTTATACTGTCTAATAGTGGAGAGAAGCTCAACAATAGGTTTTTTTGCAATAAGGCAGTTAGTTATATCAACAACTTTGTTGCTATTATATATGTTAAAACCAAAAACGATATCTTCTTTGTCTAAGCCAATCTGAAATCGCATTCTCTGACGGTAACTCCACTCGCCACCGGAGATAATGGTCTCCATCACCTTAGGTTCAGCTATCCTGCCGATTCTCTTAATAATATCCTTTGTAATCTGATTCTTTGACTGTATCTGATAGTTATAATCTATATGTTGCCACTGGCAACCCCCGCATCTGCCAAAATAAGGACAGGGTGCAGGTCTTCTATATGCTGAAGATTTTAAAATTTCAAGGAGACCACCTTCCAGATAGGTCTTTTTATCTTTCAGCACCTGGAACTTTACTATGTCTCCAGTGACTGTATAGGGTATGAACACCACCTTCCCTTCAGTCCGTGCTACTCCAGCGGAGCTGTAAGATAGATTTTTTATTTCAGCCATGCCTATCTGATCGCCTTTAATCTTTTTCGGATCGTTTTTCATAATCCCACTTTGACAATGCTTACTTTATCCAGATGCTTGCCCAGTATGGTCTTCCCAACTTTGAGAAACCTTTCTGCAGCATCGGTTACATAATAATCAGGCTCAAGCGGGAGATTGTTGTCTGTTGCCATATTAAGATTTTTCAGAAGGTCTGATACAGTATTGGCTGTTTCTTTTGCAGAATCAACTATATTTACCTTACCTTCAAAAAATTCATTTATTGCCTTTTTAAGAAGTGGGTAATGGGTACAGCCAAGAACAAGGGTATCTATATTTTTGTTTTTAAAAAAATCGAGATAGTGGGAGATAATATTTTTTGCAATAGCCCCGCTCACCAGTCCTTCTTCAACGATAGGTACAAAAAGTGGACAGGCTTTTGAAAATATGGATATTCTGTTGTTCAAGCTTTTTATCTCTTCCTCATAGGCTTTACTTTTTATGGTTGCTTCAGTTCCAATAATTCCCACTCGACTGTTTTTTGTAATTTTTACTGCTTTTCTTGCACCTGGCTCAATAACACCCACTATGGGGATAGAAAAGCTTTCCTTAAGTTTTTTAAGACTGGTAGCCGTAGAGGAGTTACAAGCGACAACGAGCAGTTTAATATCAAATTTCATGAGAAATGAGGTATTCTCAAGAGAATATCTGATAATGGTGTCACTTGATTTATTTCCGTAAGGAACCCGTGCCGTATCTCCGAGATAGATAAATTTTTCATAGGGCAGCTTTTTTCTGAGCTCCTTTAAAACAGTCAACCCACCAACACCTGAATCAAATATACCAATAGGATTATTCAAGGTACCTCCGTCTGAACAAAATTCTAATTATCTTATCATATTTGTAACGTAAATAAAAGTGCCATCGATGTTAAGTTTCTCTATATCCCAGTCCTTTGGGAAAGGCGGGAGAGGAGATGCATCCCTCAGGGCTTTCATTGCCGCATCATCAAGAAATCTATACTGGGAAGATTCAATAAGAATCTTATTTTCAATTCTGCCGTCCTTTGAAATAGAAAAGCTGATTTTCAGTTTGCCGCCAATTCCCCGTTCCCTTGCCAGTTCCGGGTATTGCCATACAGACTCCACCTTTCTTTTCACCTTTTCCAGATATGACCAGTATTTATACTCCTTTGTGTTTAATATGAGCTCTTTAGATCCCTTAACAGTACCTGTATTTAGATTTATGCTCTCTTCTTTAGGAAGTTTTGCCAGCAGATCCGTTTCTTTTGGGATCAACTGTTTTAGACTATGCTCCGGTCTTTTCTGTTCCTTTTTAGGCTCCTCTTCTACAGGTGTGTTTATTTTTATCTCCCCGCCCTTTTTTTCTTCAGGAGGCTCTGTCTTTTTTGGAGGTATAGCAGCTATCTCCTTGTTTTGTATAATGTTTTCAATAACATCTAAAGTCTTTGGTGTAAGGGGTTCCAGATGTGGTAAAAGGGTATCCTTTCCTGTTTGTATGTTTTTGGGACCATAAAATCTGGTATCCCTGTTTGGCTCAATAGGAGGTTTAATTTCCTTAGGATAATAGGGTATAATCTCTATAATTTTAGGTTCTGATATAACAGGCTTTCTCGGGGTTAGGATAATATTTATGCCCATAAAAAACAGGAGATGAAAAAGTAGAGATAAAAATATTGCGAAAACAAACAGTGTAGTTTTATTATAAATAAAAGCTTTCTTCATCTTTTCAGTTTATTATACAGGTTTATGCTTAATTATTGTAGTTTGGAAAATAAAAAAGGAGGTTTTTATGGACTGTATATTTTGCAAGATTGTACAGGGCAGTATCCCCTCGGCAAAGGTTTATGAAGATGATCAGTTTATATCAATCCTTGATATTAACCCGGTTAGCAAAGGGCATCTGCTCGTTATACCTAAAAAACATTATGAGAATATCTTTGATGCCGACGAGGAGAATTTAAAAAAAGCCATAGTATTAATAAAAAAACTTTCTATAGCCCTTACTAAGGCTTTAAATGTCAGGGCAGTCAATCTGATTCAGAATAACGGTGCAGATGCCGGTCAGATAATATTTCACTCCCATTTTCATATAATACCAAGGTCTGATGGGGATGGCATTGAGATAGGGATGATTCACAAAAAATATGAAGAGGGTGAGCTCAACAGATTTGCTGAACTGATAAGAGAAAAGATATAATTCCCCCCCCCATTTTTGACAAACTTTCTTTTTGTGATATATTTACTTTATAAATCTAAAGGAGGAGCTCTATGATAGAAAGCATTAAGAAGGTTCTATATGCAGGAATTGGTATATTTGCGCTGTCTGAGGATAAAGCCAGAGAGATAATAGCTGAGCTGATAAAACAGGGAGAGATAACAGCTCAGGAAGGCGACAAACTGCTGAATGAGCTAAAAGATAAGGCTTATCAGAAAGGTAAAAGCTTTGAAGAAAACTTTGCTATGAAGATAAAAGATTATTTAAAAATTAGCGAGCTCGAAAAAAGGGTAGAAAAGCTTGAGAAAGAATTAGACGAATTAAGACAAAAATTATCTTGACAAAAATAATTTTTAAATTAGAATAATTCTAAAATGATAGAAATTATAAAAAGGCTTAAAGAAAAGGGTATTAAGATAACACCACAGAGGATTACGATTATTGAGTATCTGAGCAGTACCAGATCTCATCCATCGGCAGACGAGATTTATAATGTGGTGTTAAAAAAATATCCCCATATATCATTTGCCACTGTATACAATACCCTGATGACTCTTGAAAATCTGGGAGAGATCATTGAGATAGGCGTTGACCCACTGAAAAAGCGTTATGATATGGATACGTCATTTCATCATCATTTTTTCTGTTACAAATGCAGACAAGTTTATGATCTTAGTGAGTATTTTTTTATTAAGCCTCTTGAGGAGATAGAGGGGCACAGGATTGAGAGAGCCCTTTTAAACTTTGTGGGAAAGTGCAATTCATGTATAAATAAGGAGGAAGAAGATGAACAAAACAGAAAAAAATCTTAAAGAGGCTTTTGCCGGTGAATCTCAGGCAAACAGAAAGTATTTAGCCTTTGCAAAAAAGGCAGAAGAAGAGGGTTACATCTCAGTGGCAAAGCTTTTTAGAGCAGCAGCTGAGGCTGAAACCATTCATGCCCATAACCATCTGAAGGAGCTACAGGGGATTAAGTCAACCAGAGAGAATCTCATGGAGGCGATTAACGGAGAGACCTTTGAGTTCCAGAATATGTATCCCAAAATGATCGAAGAGGCAAAAGAAGAGGGCAATAAAGGCGCAGAAAGAAGCTTCATTTATGCCAATGAGGTTGAAAAAATTCATGCAGAATTATACAAAAAAGCGCTTGAAAATCTGGAAAAAAAGGAAAATGTGGATTATTATGTCTGTCCTGTTTGTGGAAATACCTTTGAAAATGAAGTTCCTGATAAATGCCCGGTCTGCAATGCATTAAAAAAATTTTTTAAAAAAATAGAATAGGAGGAGTTTTATGGCTAAAGAACTGGAAGTTTACAAATGTGAAATTTGTGGAAACATAGTGGAGGTACTGCATGGCGGTGCAGGCACACTTGTCTGTTGTGGACAGCCCATGAAGCTTATGCAGGAAAACACAGTTGATGCATCAAAGGAAAAACATGTGCCTGTTTATGAGAAATCAGGGAACAAGGTAACCGTAAAGGTGGGTTCAGTTCCCCATCCGATGGAAGAGAAACATTATATAGAATGGATTCAGGTGCTAACTTCACAGAAATCATATAGAAAATTTTTAAAACCCGGCGAACAGCCTGAAGCAACCTTTGAGATTGATGAAGATATTGTAAAGGTTAGAGAATACTGTAATCTCCATCTTCTCTGGGCTGCAAAATAGGGAGGCTTATTATGTGTAACACTTCTAATTTTTGCATAGCTGTAGGTCAGCAGGTACCAAACTTTGAAATAGAAATATACGATACGGCAAAACAGGATTTCGGTAAGCTCTCTTTATCTGATCTTAAGGCAAGGAAGGAATGGCTTATACTGTTTTTCTACCCTGCAGATTTTACTTTTGTTTGTCCTACAGAGCTTGACGATCTTGCAGGGGTTTACGATGAGCTTAAAAAGATGGGATGTGAGGTTCTGGCAGTCAGCACCGATACAAAATACACTCATCTGGCATGGCACAGAGATGAGCTGTTGCTGAAAGGAGTTAAGTATCCTATGGGAGCTGATACTACGGGAAACCTTTCAAGAATGTTCGGTGTATATGATGAGAACACGGGACTTGCCCTGAGAGGCACATTTATAATTAATCCCGAAGGGAAGCTGGTTGCTTCAGAGATAAATTACTACAATGTGGGCAGAAATTCCTACGAGCTTTTAAGAAAAATGAAAGCAAATGTTTATCTTGCGGTTCATCCAGAAGAAGCCTGTCCAGCGAAATGGCAGGAAGGAGATAAAACCCTTAAGCCTTCTGCCGATCTTGTTGGTAATGTATATAATGCATTAAAAGAATAAATAATTTAGGGGGGTAGGTTAAACAAGCCTATTCCCCTAACATTCTCAAGACCTTGTTAATATAAGAGCCTTTGGGGTATTTTTCTTTGTACTCTTTGAGTCTTTCAACAGATCTTTCCCTGAACCCCAGCTCATCCAGTAAAACAGCCACGTTATATAAGGAAATCTCTGCCTGCGGGATATGGGGATACTCTTCAAGATTAAGAAGATACTCAGCCAGTGCTTCTTCGTAGGAGTTTAAAAAGACTGAATAAATATTGCCTCTCTGTATCCTTGCGTCTGCTCTAATCTCAGGATTCTGGGTAATATCCAGAGCCAGCTGTAAAGTATAAAGGGCATCATCAAAGTTTTTCTTATCAACCTGATAACGGCTATAGATTATATTCCACCTTGCTATTATCTCGCTAAACCTGTCGGCTGAACTAAAATCCTTATTTGGATTTTCATCAAGAAGAGACTGCAGAATATTAAATGCATCGTATAGAAGGGTGCCTTTATCTACCTTTTGTGTAGGGATGGGTCTGGCACCACGGGTAGTCTCTGTCATCTCATTCTTTGAGACAGTTTCTGCTCCTTCTTTACTTCCTTTTACCTCCACTGTCCCCTCTTTGCCAAACACCACATTGGCGTTATTCTCATTAAATAGCATAAACTCAGTTCCACGTATACCAGCTATGGCTGTATTGGTTTTAAAAGTAATCTCTCGATCTTTAACCTTTTTTACCTTTGCTTCAATCTTACCTCTGTCAATCTGGATAGTAATGTCTTCTTTATTTTTGTAGATAGTCAAACTCGTTTTGTTCCCCACGTTAATTTTTGACTTATCTTTGAGCTCAATGGCAACCCAGCCGTCTAAACCGCTTATAATTGTATCCTTTTCGAAAAGCTCCATCCCCTCTTTAGGCCTGGTCTCCTTCTGGCTATAAGGAATAACTGTTACATTTCCCATAAATTTTATAATTTTTGCTTCAAAGGCTTGGGAACTACTGTTTAAAAGCAGTGTAAAAACAAATAAGAATAGGATTCTCTTCATAATACTTAACCCTTGTACTATACTTTAAATTTTTTGATTATCTCGTTAAAACTGTCACTGAGCTTTCTAAGCTCATAAAGCTTTTCTTCTAAAGTCACAGCCTGTTTATTGTTTTCTGTGGCAAGATTTTTTATATCGGTAATTAAAGGTTTTGTTTCGGAAATCTCCTTTTTATCTCTGTTAATAAAATCAGTAAGCTGTTTGGAGAAACTGCCAAGATCTATTACAGATTTTTTTACAGTAGCCATTGAACTGTTCTGCTCTTTGATGGATAAACCAACCTTATTGACTACCCTTGATATAAACTCCACAAGCTCGCCCATGATTTTTCCTGCCCGATTGCCCTCTTCTTTCACAGATAGAAGTATGTCGGCAACCCTTCTAAGATCCTCCACTTCCTGACTTAGCACATTGCTTCCTGAGGACTGTTCATTTGCTGATTTAAGAATCTCATTTACACTTATGGCTACCTGTTCGATTAGCTCTATGATCTCGCCTATATTAGACTCCACATCCTTTGTTTTCACCAGGGCTACTTCTCCTTCTCTGGCGGTCTCATTAAGTTTTCCGTAAACCTGCTGGGTCTGGTCAATAATTGATTCTATGAGACTGGCTATCTCCTTTGTTGAACTCTGGGTACGTCTTGACAGACTTTTAATCTCCTCTGCTACCACAGAGAATGCCTTACCACCACTTTCTTCTGTTTGTGCAGCTATAATTGCAGCGTTAAGTGCAAGCATATTGGTCTGTTCAGCAATCTCCTCAATTACGGTTAGTATGTCTGAAATTTTATCAATATTGCCTTTTAAGGTAAGAAAGGATTCTCTTGACTCGGTTGAAATCTCAGCCATTTTCTGCACGCTTTTCATGTTATCCTGGATGGATTTTTTGCTTAACCTTGCAAGCTCATTCATACGGTCGCTTTTTTTAGCTGTCTCTGACACATTCTGGAGAGTAATCTTTAATGCCGCGTCAATCTGGTTAACAAAAGACAGTATATTCTCTATCTCCTTTGAGAGCCTTTCAGCGCTTTCGTCCAGCTTATTATTTATATTATTAAAATTTTTGTAAGTCTCGTCTATCTTCTCAACACTTTTCATCAGCTCTTCCATAGTCTTAAAAATCTCTTCCGACGAGGATGAGATTTCAAGAAATGTGGATGATGTAAGCTCAATAAACTCATTGAGTGTATCAACCTTTTCTTTCAAAGCAGTTATACGGTCTTCTATGTTCTGAAACACCTCGTTTATCCTGCTGGAGCTTGAAAGCTGCTTTTCTGAACCGTCCTTAGTTTTGTGGCTGAGCTCTTGAGCTGTATCATTTATTATGGATAACTGATATACGCCGTTTTTAAGGCTCTGAATGATATCTTTCAGGTTCTGCACCATGAGAGAAAAGTTATTAGTAACAATCCCCACCTCGTCATGGAAAGCCGTTTCCACGTTAATGTTGAGCTCACCGCTCGATATCCTATCTGTAGCTTCCTTTAGCTTCATCAGGGGGCTAAAAAGCCTTGTGTCAAGGATCTTTTTGGATATTATAAATGAAAGAAAAATAGTACCAAAGGATGTAATGATAAACAGTAGAAGTGTATTGTATATCTTCTGTTTAAGTACGCTGCTTTTAATACCTGCATAGATAAAATATGCTGGTTTCTTTTCAGAGTCCGTGAGAGTTGTGAGCACGTTTAAGGAATCAACCCCGTTTACTGATAGCTCTTCACCATCTTTCAGAACAAGCTGTTTACCTCTATATTTCTCAACAGTAGAGATCTGAACCAGATTATCCTTATCTGCAATAATAAGATAGCTAAGGGATTTTTCAAAATTTACCTTATCTGTTAGCTCCTGTTCAAGATTAGGCAGATCCTGTAAAGTAAGTCCCAGTGATATCACCTTATTTATATCATCGGAGGTCTTTTCGAGTATTCTTTTAACATTATTTATTACAGATTTCTTGTAATCCAGATAAAAATTTATGGTAATGAAAAAGGTTGAGATCAGAGTAGATAGTGCAATACTTATAAGTATTATTGTAAGAAGTGTTTTTTTAAGACTTGAATTTTTGTTCATTTTATTACCCTCGTAGCACTATTAAGAACCGAAAAGGGGATATTTAGATTTAGTTTTTTTGCCGCATCCAGATTAACTATAAAGTCAACCTTAACAACCTGTCTGTTTTCAGGAAGTTTTCCAGTTTTGAAAAAATCAGTAGCATATTTAGCAAGCATAACACCCTGTTCCTGAGGATTAATTGATATGGAAAGCAGCCCACCTTTTTCTGTAACGGTCTCTGTAAGACCGATAACGGGCACATTGAAGTTGTTTGCAAAGGCAATTATTCTTGCTACTCCGGTCTCCAGTAACACAGAGCTTGTTAAAAAAATGGCAGAATCAGGGTCAAGCTTCTCACCCACTATCTTAGCAACGCTTTTTATCTCAATGGCATCGCACCTGGCCCCCTGAAGCTGACAGATCTCCTTAAGCTTTCTTGCCTGTCTTTCGCTTTCAGGTTCAAGGGGGTTGTAATATACATACAAAACATCCAGCTTTTTTATGGTGCTGATGTGTTTTACCAGTGTACCGAGGGGTATATTATTATAAACTCCGCCTACCTTGACAACCCTAACATTTTCTATAAGCTCCTTTTCAAAAACATCAGCAAATATAACAGGTGCTGAACAGTTCTCTTTTATAGCTGCATTAACTATAGGTGTGCCAAAGGCTATTATTGCATCCACATCATACCCCTCTGCCCTTTTTATGGCATTTGCCCATGAGGCAGGATCCGGGTTGGGCATGGATAATAGAAACTGAACCTCCATCCCTCTATTTATCTCCTTAAATGTCTTTTCAAAGCTCTCTGCTGCAAGCTTGTACCTGTGCAGGTTGGTTGCCAGTATAACAGCTATAACCTTGTCCTTTGCTCCTGCGCGGTTAAATGAAGTTACAAATACTATAAAAACTATTAATAATATAAATTTTTTTACCATCTTCTTTCCCATGCTAAATATATTGTTTTTATATCTCCGCTAAGATTGTCAAAGCTTTTTTCTGTATGCTTTTTGTATGAAAGCTCAAGCTTAACCGTATCAGAAGAGGTATATCTACAGTTATGCCCGAGTGTTATACCGTACTGATAGAAGTCATTAAAGGTAATCTCATTTAATTTCATTGAACTTTCGGGATAATAGTTTCCATACCCGCGCTGATAGAAAATGTCAGTATAGGCTGAAGATTTTTTTGTAAAAGCCTTTGAGAGATTTATATCACCATATATTTTGGTCATCCTGTAAGGTGTATTGGGAATATTGCCGCCCCCAAATATATTTAGGTCAAGCTTATATCTTTCTTTGTCATAACCAAGATAGACATTAAAATTAGTATGGTTGTCAAATATATGGTAATAGGTCAGCATTAAAGAGTTAGTTATATGCTCCTGAATATAATAGTTTTGATCATCATTTTTTCTTACAGAGAAACAAAAATCAAAATCTATGCCAGATTTCTCATTTAGCTCCTGTCCTATAAAAAAATTGGTTTTATAAAGATTTTTAGGTGTCCCCCTGTAGTAGGGATTTTCGATGTTTTCAATGGTTTCCTTAATCTTTATCTTAGTGTTGGTAACCTTTCCTTCAAGAGCAACCGAGTTACTTAAGAGCCACTCGTTATCCATTACTCCATCCCTTTTTGTCTCTTTGCTTTTACCATCAAATTTAAATCTGAAATCTTTGTTTATATTAAATACGAGACCATAGTTAAGTGATGTGGATGTGACATTACTGGAATAAAAAGTGGGATAATCTATGGTTAAAAATCTTATCTTTTCAGGACTTTTTTCCTCTCTATCCTCATATTTTAGTCTTAAATATAATCTGAGATCCTTAAAAGGATAGTAAGTAAAAATAGCTGATGAGCTGTTATAATTATACTCTGCCGATTTCTGATTAAGCTCATCTCTTTTATTGTTATTTATCTCGCTGTTACTAAAAGAAACCACATAGCTTATCTGTCCTGTCTGATTGCTATATAATGACAGATGTTTGTAGCTTCTTGTAGAGCTCGGGATTGAAAGAATATTTCCTCCCTCTGAAGCATCGGATTTCTTATCCTTCTGGTTAGCTACCTCAAGAATAGCAGAAAAGCTAACGCCACCTATAATGCCGTCAAGAGATGTTTCGTAATTATAAGTTCTTAAATCTATCGGTTTAGACGTGGAGTATAATCTGTTATCCTTGACAATGCTGTCTGTTCTTGCCTGACCGTAAAACCTTTTCTGAAAACTACCCTTTTCTATTAATTCTTCAGCACCAAATCTTATATGATAGGGCTGATTTATGGGTAGTTTGTATTTAAAAAAAGCCGAGTTCCTGTTAATGTCAAAAAAATAACTATCATCGGCTCTATAATCAACATAGTCGGTTGTAAAGATAAAATATTTATGATTGAGATTATGGAAAAAATCGGTTTTTCTTATCTCAGCTCTAAATACATCAGAATAATCATACTGAAAATGCAGTGTGAAGTCATCTCTGTTTAAAAAATTCAGGTCTCCCATATATTTATGATGACCTGCAAGATTTTTCAAATTCAGTATCAGCTCGGGGGATGAGATAGGAGAGGCATATTCGGATACTAAAACAGAAGAGTTTCCAGTTGAAATAAAATTATACCCGAGAGAAAAGGAGTAGTCCTTTTGCAGATAAGATTCTTCTGCCTGTAGCTGGGAATGAATTAGTGTAAAAAGCATTATAAAGAAAACAATTTTTGTCAGTCTCATATCCCCTCCTACCTGAGAAGACCTTTAGGATTTGTACTTCCGTGAATGGATGAATGGCAGTCGCTGCATCGATTATAAAGTTTTTTTGCATCCAGAGCAGATGATAGATGATGCCCCTTGTGACATCTTAAACACAATGTGGGCTCTTTAAATTTAAGAAGATTATCATTAATGGAGCCGTGGGGATTGTGACAGTTTGTGCAGTCATCTATCACATCTCCATGGGGAAAAGAGAAGGCTGTTCCCTTCTCCATATGACATCTGATACATGCCTCTCTTATGCTGTCTTTTTTAATAAGTTTGTCATTGGCTGTGCCATGAGGATTATGGCAGTCAGTGCAGACCAGCTTTTTTTCAAATACAGGATGATGGGAGGGCGCTGTGAACTGTGCCTTGACCTTTTTATGACAGCTTACACACATATTCGCCTGCTCTTCGTAGCCAACCTTTTGTAATGGTGACTGATGTAACTTATGGCAATCACTGCATGCCACATCATTTAACTCATGGGCTGATCCTCTGAAATATACAAGGGCAGGAGTAGATGAGATGGTATGACATTTAAGGCAGGTAAGATTTTTTGCACCTGCGGGGAGCTTTTTTAGATTTATCAATGTTTCAAAATCGCACTGCTTTTTGCCGTTAACCTCTTTTATATTTTCAATGGCAAGACTTCCCGGTCCATGACAGGTCTCACAGTTAACCAGCGGCAATGCAGTATCTTTTGCTATCTGTTCCGCATGAACGCTTTTTTTAAAATATTCGTTCAGTTTGTCATGCTCGTGGCATTTAAAAAGACAGGTTGAGGTGCCCACATATTCTGCATCAAAACGCCCCGCAATCATCTTTTCAAGCTCCGATTGTTTAAGAATCGGTTTGGATACCTGAAGATATGAGCATCCAAAAACAGAAAAAACTATTAGGATTAAAAGGATATACCAATATCTGAACATATAAACCCCTGATTTTTTTCTTAAAATATATCACAGGAAACATTTTTGTCAAAAGATTTTAATATATTAACATTACTTTTTGGTTTTTTTACCTATTTGATCCAAAAAATAGATATATAAGCACCTAATTGCTGAAGATATCAAAAAATAAATCCTATTAAAATGATAATTTTTGGTAAAATAATAAAAAATGCTGAAAAAATATATTTTGTTTCTGTTAATCTTCTCTCATACAATGTTATCAGCGGAGGAATACTCTATCCAGGAGCTTCAGCAGATTGCTTTAAAGCATAATCCCAAACTCAGATCCATGAAATCTCAGGTAGATATGATGAAACACCGAATATCTGTTTCAACAAGCCTCGATGACCCCAAGCTTAAACTGGCTCTCAACAATCTGCCTGTAAATGACTTTTCTCTAAGAGATGAGGACATGACAAGCAAAGAGATTACATTAAGTCAGATGATTCCTCTGGGAGGGAAGCTTACGTCTAAGGAGATCATTGCTATAAAAGACTATTACAAAGCCATTGAGAATTACAGAAAAGAGCGTCTGGAGCTACTTCATCAGTTGCGGCTCTTTTTTTATGAGATCTTATATCTTGATGAGCTAATAAAGATTAATGAAGATGCTAAAAAATACCTCGAGGTTCTTATTGAAAGCGAAAAAGCAGCTGTAAAATCAGGAATGGGTGGCATCAATAATGTAATTAAGGCAAACATAGAAAGGACAATGATTGAAAAAGAGGTTATAGATCTTAATCAGAAAAAGTCTGAGCTTATAAACAAAATAAAATATTTTACAGGCATAACAGATGAAATAAATATTAAATCTTTTAACCTTGATGAAGTTGAGATAGCCATACCTCAAAAAACCCAGTTAAAAAAAGAAATCATGGAAAAAAATGCAGATTTAAAGATTGCTTTGATAGAAAAAGAGCTGGCTTTTGAGGAGAAAAGGTTGAGAGAAAAGATGATATATCCAGACCTCGAGATCGCCATATCTTACATGCAGAGAGAAAACTCGCCTGATAAAATGAAAAGATCAGATATGGTAAGCCTTATGGCTACGGTAAATATCCCGCTCTGGTATAAATCAAAAAATCTTAATGATATAGAAGAGATGAGAAAAAAAGAGATTATGATGAAGCAGCTAATTGCGGATAAAAAAAATGAGCTGGAGCAGAGGGTAGATATTATTTTAAGCAGTCTTGAGAGAATTAGTAAAGTTTACGGGCTTTATAAAGAAAATCTTATTACTCAAACGGAGGTTGTTCTCGAGGCAGCTCTTGCAGGGTTTAGAGTACAGGAAAAGGATATGATGGGTATTATTGATACCATAAGACAGTATCTGGAATATAAAAAGGAGCTTCTTCTGTTGAAAAAGGATTATCTTTCCCTGAGCTCGGAGTTAAAAATGCTTTCAGGAGAAGAGATTACTAACTAAAAGGAAAGCTAATGAAAAAAAAGATTATTGGCTTACTGATTCTTTTGCTTGTTCTCATCCCTGTAGGGGGTTATTTCTATTACTTTAAGCTAAGACCTGGAGAGACTAAAAAAGAGGAAAAAAGGCTTTATACCTGTCCCATGCACCCTCAGATTATCTCCGATAGACCTGGTAGCTGTCCTATCTGTGGGATGGATCTTGTCCCCATAGAGCAGATAGGATCAAAGGAAGGTAGAAAGGAAGAGGAGCTTGCCACCATCTATCTGCCCCAGAAGACCGCAACAATGTTAGGGCTTACTTTTGACACAGTAGATATAAGAGAGCTTGTAAAGGAGATAATTGCTCCTGCAGTAATAAGTTTAAATGAAACGAAGATATTTAAGATAACACCCAAAATAAACGGCTGGATAGAAGAGCTCTACGTAAGCCAGCCAGGTCAGTATGTAAAAGTTGGAGATAAAGTTGCCGAAATATACAGCCCTGAGATTATGGCTGCAAAGTCGGAGTATCTTTCGGCAATTAACTATGAAAAGAGGCTTGAAAAGATCTCTGATCCGCAGCTAAAAAAAACAGTTTTGGAGCTTAAACAATCAGCCAGAGAGAGACTTAAGCTTTTTGATATTTCCGAAGAAGAGATATTAAAGATTGAAGAAAAACAAGAGGTATCAAGAACAGTCACATTATATTCGCCCTTTTCAGGATTTTTACTTGAAAAATTTGTAAATAAAGGAAGCAGAATCAGCATGAACGATCCGCTTATGACTGTGGCAGATCTGTCTATACTCTGGGGCGAAATTGAGATTTTTCAGATAGATTTACCACTTATAAAAGAAGGTATGGCTGTAAAATTAAAAATTCCTGGCTACCCCGAGGATTTTTACGGAAAGATTACTTTTATAAACCCCTTTGTAAATCCTGAAACAAGAAGGGCTAAAGCACGGATTGAGATAGAAAACTGGGGGCTTAGATTAAAGCCAAATATGAATGCAGAGGCAGTGATTGTAATCTCGACTGGAAAAAGGCTTGCTGTTTCGGAAGATGCGCTTTATCGGACGGGAACAAAAGAGTATGTGTTTGTAAAGGATGGAGAGCATCTGAAGCCTGTTATTGTTAAAACAGGTTTTAAAAGCCATGATGGATACTACGAGGTGCTATCAGGGTTGAAAAAAGGTGATAGGGTTGTAAGTTCGGCAAGTTTTCTTATAGATTCCGAATCAAGATTGAAGGCGGCTTTTCAATCTCTGGCACCAAAAGAAGAGAATAAATGATCAGAAAAATTATCGAGTTTTCTGCCAGCAACAAAATATTCGTAATATTTCTTACTGCTGTAGCTATATTTTATGGGCTGTACACATTAAAAAACATCCCCCTTGATGCCATACCTGATCTTTCAGATACGCAGGTTATAATCTACTCCAGATGGGATAGAAGTCCTGATATTATTGAGGATCAGGTAACCTATCCGATAGTTTCAGCACTTCTGGGTGCTCCTAAGGTTAAGGCTGTTAGAGGTTTTAGTGACTACGGCTTCTCATACGTGTATGTAATCTTTGAGGATGGCACAGATATATACTGGGCAAGAAGCAGGGTGGTAGAGTATCTGTCAAGAATTCAGGGCAAACTTCCTGCAGGAGTTCAGACAGAGCTTGGTCCCGATGCCACAGGTGTGGGGTGGGTTTATCAGTATGCCCTTGTTGACAGGTCTGGCAGACTTAATCTTTCTGAGCTAAGAACAGTTCAGGACTGGTATCTTAAATTTAATCTTCAGAGTGTCCCTGGAGTTGCTGAGGTTGCAACGGTAGGAGGTTTTGAAAAACAGTATCAGGTTACCATAAGACCCGACAGGCTTGTGGTTTATAATCTTTCCCTACCCGAGATTATAGATGTGGTTAGAAAAAGCACCAATGAGATGGGCGGAAGGCTTATTGAATGGACTGGAAAAGAGTATATGATAAGGGCAGAGGGATATATTAAAAATCTTGATGACCTGAGAAAGGTTTTTGTTAAATCTGTTAATGGCTCGCCAGTTTATCTTGGAGATATAGCCCATATCTCCTTTGGTCCACAGATAAGAAGAGGGGTGGCAGAGCTGAATGGTGAGGGAGAGGTGGTGGGCGGTATTGTGGTAATAAGGCACAAAGAGAATGCACTAAATGTTATAGAAAGGGTCAAGGAAAGGCTTGAAGAGCTTAAAAAGGGGTTACCTGAGGGGGTTCAGATAGTAACCACCTATGACAGGTCTGATCTTATCAAAAAAGCCATTAAAACCCTTACAGATACTCTGACTCACGAGATGATAGTGGTCAGCCTTATAATCATAATATTTCTCTGGCATATACCTTCGGCTCTGGTTCCCATTATTACCATCCCTATCTCTGTTTTGCTTGCCTTTATACCTATGTACTATATGAAAATTACCTCCAATATTATGAGCCTGTCAGGAATAGCCATATCAATAGGTGTGCTGGTAGATGGTGCGATTGTAGAGGTTGAGAATGCCTATAAAAAGATTGAACACTGGATAGAAGAAGGGAAAAAAGAGGATTTTCATAAGGTCAGGCTTGAGGCTTTAATGGAGGTGGGACCCTCCGTATTCTTTTCGCTACTGGTTATTACGGTCTCCTTTCTGCCAGTTTTTACTCTCGTAGATCAGGAAGGAAGGCTTTTTACCCCTCTCGCATGGACAAAAACCCTTACCCTTGCTCTTGCATCCATACTTGCCATAACACTGGATCCCGCAGTAAGAATGTTTTTTTCAAGAATAGAGCCCTTTGATTTCAGACCTAAATTTTTTTCAAGACTTGCCACATCCCTGTTTGTTGGCACCTATTATAAGGAAGAAACGCATCCTATAAGCAGAAATCTGTTTAAAATTTATGAGCCAGTTTGCAGGTTCGTGCTGAAACATCCGAAAAAGATAATTGTTCTTGCAATAATTACAGTGACCCTTTCAATCCCTCTGTACTTTAAACTGGGTTCTGAGTTTATGCCGCCTCTTAAGGAAGGGACTATTCTATATATGCCCACCACTCTACCAGGCATCTCTGTTACGGAGGCAAAAAAACTTCTTATCTTGCAAGATAGAATTTTAAAAAGCTTTCCGGAGGTAGAGAGTGTATTTGGTAAGGCGGGCAGGGCAGATAGCTCTACTGATCCTGCACCTTTTTCTATGATTGAGACAACAGTTGTTTTAAAGGATGAATCTCTCTGGCGAGAAAAGAAAAGATGGTATTCAGAATGGGCGCCTGAGTTTTTAAAAAAGCTTCTAAGACCTATCTGGGCTGATAAAATAAGTTATGATGAGCTTATAGCAGAGATGGATAGAGCTCTTCAGATACCAGGAAACACAAATGCATGGACCATGCCCATAAAAGGCAGGATAGATATGCTTTCTACTGGTATCAGGACACCAATCGGTATAAAAATTCTTGGCAAGGATATAAGAGAGATAGAAAACATAGGGCTTGAGATCGAAAGGCTTTTAAGGGATTTGAAAGGTACAAGAAGCGTCTTTGCCGAAAGAGCAGGTGGTGGTTATTATCTTAACTTTATACCAAAAAGAGAAGCTTTAGCAAGATATGGATTAACCCTTGAAGACCTTCAGCTTATAATAAACACAGCCATTGGCGGTGAAGTTATTACAGAAACTATTGAAGGAAGAGCAAGATACACAATAAATGTAAGGTATTCAAGAGATTTTAGGACTGATCTCGAAGATCTTGAGAGGGTTCTTATCCCCACATCCACAAATCAGCAGATTCCTTTAGTTGAACTGGCTGATATAAGACTTGCATATGGTCCGTCCATGATCAGAAACGAGAATGGTATGATTGCTGGATATGTGTACGTGGATATTGAGAATATTGATGTAGGTAGCTATGTTAATGAAGCAAAAAAGATAGTAAATGAAAAACTAAAACTGCCATCAGGGTACTCCATTGGCTGGAGCGGTCAGTATGAAAACATGATAAGGGTAAGGGAAAGACTTAAAATTGTGGTCCCCCTGACCATAATTCTTATTATGCTCATACTTTACCTTAATACAGGATCAGCGGTTAAGGTAGGTATAGTTCTTCTTGCCGTCCCTTTTTCTGCTGTGGGCGCTATAGTTCTTTTATATCTTCTTGACTACAACATCTCCATAGCTGTCTGGGTGGGGATAATTGCCCTTATGGGGCTTGATGCCGAAACGGGCGTTTTTATGCTTCTTTTTCTTGATCTTGCCTTTGAAGAGGCAAAAAGAAAAAACAGGTTAAATACTCTCTCTGAGCTTGAGGAAGCCATATTTCATGGCGCTGTAAAAAGAATAAGACCCAAGATAATGACAGTGGCTGTTTCAATAGTTGGACTTTCGCCCATTATGTGGTCTACAGGTACAGGAGCCGATATGATGAAAAGGATTGCCGCTCCCATGATAGGCGGACTTGTAACCTCTTTTATGCTTGAGCTTTTGGTGTATCCAGCTATCTATTTATTATGGAAAAAAAGAGAGCTAAAATTAAAACATTAGAACAAGGAGGCGTATATGAAAAGATTTTTCTTAATTCTTTCAGTGTTTTTTATCTTTGCGAGCAGTTTAAATGCCCAGCACGGGCATATGGGAAAGGCACATGGTATGTCAGGCATGGGGAAACAGGTCTTTGAAACCAGAAAAGGAGATCTGGAGATAAGGGGATACTTAAACGATATAGAAAGCGCCATGAAGGCTATGGCAAAGGACAAAAATATTAAGATAGATATGTCAAAAGTTGATCCCGATCTTACCCATCATCTGTTTTTTATGATAAAATCCGGTGCTGAAACAGGTAAGATTAAAGAAGCCAGAGTTGAGGTAAAGTTAAAGAATAGTTCAAAGGAGTATAAGCTTTTTTTAATGGATGAGCATTATGGTAGCGATATATCTCTCAAAGAAAAGGGCACATATAATATTAAGCTTTTTGTGGATACGGAAAAGAAGGGTAGTCTGACATTTAATTTTAACCTGAAGTTATAATGAGAAAGCTTTTAATACTTTTAATCCTCTTTTTCTCCTGCAATGTTTATGGCAGTTATAACGTAGAGGAGCTGGTATTAAAGGCAAACATAGATGCCAGAGAGAGAGTCTTTGATGCTCAGGCGGTCTTTCATATTGTGGGATCAGGAGCTAACATTGAGCTTTATCTTTATGAAGGGGCTAAAATAAATAAAGTTCTTATTGAAAACCAAAAGGTAGATTTTTCATTTGCAAAGGGGAAAGTTCTTGTAAAAAATCCTGATCTAAAAAATTTTAAACTGTTAATTGATTACCAGTTTTCCCTTCCTAAAAAAGATATTGATAATATCCCGAGCACCTTTGAAGACCCTTCTGTTCACATTTTTAATGTTATCTCTGAAGATTTTGTCTATCTTGGAAAAGAATTTTTCTGGTATCCCCGTGCGACCTACCTGTATCAAAAGGTTAAGATCTTTTTGAGCTCAAAAGACGGTTTAGGCTTTGTCACTCTGGGAGAGCTTACTGAATATAAAAAAGAAGGTAGCGCTTTACACTCAAGCTGGCACATAGACAAACCTCAAACAGGGCTTACACTTATAGGCGGGCGATTTGAGGTAAACAAAAGGGAGTATAAAGGAAGGGTTAAGCTATACACATTTTTTTCTGAAGAGAATAGAGCTCTTTCAGAAAGATATCTTGACGCAGTTTACAGATACCTTGAGCTTTATGAAGAAAAGATAGGTATCTATCCCTATGAGAAGTTTGCTGTAGTTGAGAGTAAAACCCCTGTGGGGCTTAGCTATCCTTCTCTAACTCTTATCGGGAAAAATATTCTTAAACTCCCCTTTATTATTGATACAAGCCTTCCTCATGAGATTGTCCATTGCTATTTTGGAAACGGTGTTTTTGTGGACTTCAGGAAAGGCAACTGGTCAGAAGGGCTTGCAACCTATCTGGCAGACTACTATATTAAAGAGCTGAAAGATAGTAAGGAGGCTTTAAACTATCGAAAAAAGCTTGTGCTTGATTATGCGAGCCTTGTGGATAGTCATTCTGAGATCCCCCTGTCAAAGTTTTTTGGCAGGGTAGATGTGTCCACAAGAGCAATAGGATACGGCAAATCTGCTATGTTTTACCATTATCTGAGATACATGCTGGGAGATGAGATATTTTTTAAAGCCCTTTCAACCTTTTTTAAAGACAATCTTTTTAAAAAGGCAGGCTGGGATGAACTAAAAAAAAGCTTTGAAGAGGTATCCAGAAGAGACTTAAGCGGCATATTTTTAAGCTGGGTAGAGAAAAAAGGAGTTCCTGACATAGAGATTGACCAAGTAAAGTTAGATCGAGATCAGGGAGAATATCTGGTTACCATATCACTAAAACAGAAAGGTAAGATTTATGACCTTCTCGTGCCTGTCTGGTTTGAATTTGAAGATGGAGAAAAAAACTTTGTTCAGAATGTTTCACTTTTCACTGAAAAGGAGAAGTTTAGAATTAGAGTAAAACAAAAGCCCCGTTATGTTCTTATCGATCCCGAGTTTCATCTCATAAAAAGTATTGAAAAGGATGATGTCCCGCCCAGTGTCAATAACCTCAAGGCAGCCAGAGAGGTTTTTATTGTTAAAAATAAAAATTACAAAGGCACTGAAAGATCTATTAACATACTCCTTTCCACGCTGGGGATAGAAAGACATACTCCCATTTCAGCTAAGGCTGACACCATTCTCAAAAAGCCCATCATATATTTTGGCTATGATGAGCTTGAGCTAAATAATTTTAGAATTTTAAAAGACGGTTTTCTCTATAAGGGCGAAAAGTTTGCAGAAAAAGATACCCTTTTTCTTGTCTTTTATGATAAAAATAAGAATACGGTGGCAATCTTTCTACCCTTAAGTCAGGAGGTAAGTGAAAAGGTGGCGTCTAAAATTACCCATTATGGGCAGTTTGGATATCTTATCTTCCGAGACGGAAATATATATCAAAAAGGCACGTGGGAAATAGATCTGTCAAGGTTAAAAAAAGAGCTTTAAGATGAATAATAAGATAGAGTTTAATGAGGAGTTTAAGAGAGCCTATGAGCTCATGGAGCATTCGAAAAAGCATGTTTTCATAACGGGAAAAGCGGGAACAGGCAAATCCACTCTGCTAAAATATTTTAAGGAGAACTCTCAAAAAAGGTTTGTTGTGCTTGCCCCAACGGGAGTAGCAGCCGTAAATATTGGTGGGCAGACCATTCATTCCTTTTTCAACTTTAAACCTGATATTACACCTTACAATGCTTCAAAAATAAAGGTTAGAGATTCTGCTATTTACAAAGAGCTTGATCTGATAATTATTGATGAGATATCTATGGTCAGGGCAGATCTTTTAGATGCCATTGACATCTTTCTAAGAAAACATGGTCCCAAAAAAAGAACCCCCTTTGGCGGAATAAGGATGGTCTTTATAGGTGACCTTTATCAGCTGCCACCCGTTCTGACCGGGAGAGATAGGACTGCCTATCTTAGCCATTACAAAAGCCCCTATTTCTATGAAGCCCTTGTGTTCAGCCAGATAGAGATGGAGATTGTGGAGCTTATGAAAATATACAGGCAGAAAGATCAGACATTTGTTGATATTCTTAACAGAATCAGAAACGGCACTGTTGATGATAACGATCTGGCAGTTATAAACAGCAGGGTGGTAGATAGCTTTTCAGAAGATGACGGCTATATCTACCTAACCCCCACCAATGAGATGGCTTATGAGATTAATCTAAAAAAACTTGAGCAGTTAGATGGCAAGCTATATAGCTTTCAGGGGCAGATTGAGGGCGAGTTTGCTCTTGATGAGCTGCCTGCTGAGCTAAATCTGGAGCTAAAAGTTGGTGCACAGGTTATGCTTCTTAATAATGATGTATACGGCAGATGGGTTAACGGCACCATAGGCAGGGTAGTGGGAATCTATCCTTCCGATGAGATTATTTCGGTTAAAATAAGTGGAGGCGACGTAGTGGAGTTAATTCCCTATGAATGGGATATTTTTAAATTTAGCTATAATAAAGAGAAAAAGATTATTCAGACCGAAACGATCGGCTTTTTTGTGCAGTATCCATTAAAGCTTGCCTATGCCATAACTATTCACAAAAGTCAGGGGAAAACCTTTGACAAAGTGGTAATTGATCTTGGAAGAGGTATCTTCTCACCAGGACAGCTATATGTTGCATTAAGCAGATGTACAAGCCTTGATGGGATTGTGCTTAAAAAGCCCATTAAAAAGGGGCATGTGATGCTAAATAAAGATGTAATTAAGTTTCTTACGAGCTATCAGTACAGGATCTCTGAAAAAAATATGCCCCTCGAAGAGAAGGTAGCTCTTATTAACAAGGCGATTGAAAAGGGTGAGAAGATTGAGATAGTCTATTTGAAGGCAAAAGATGAGAAATCAAGACGTGTTATAGAGCCTATATATGTGGGTGACCATGAGTATGGCGGAAAAACATTTCCTGGTCTTACAGCCCGATGCTGTTTGAGAAACGACATGAGGGTATTCAGGATCGACCGAATTCTTGAGATAAATCAGGCTAACTAAGTCAGCTTTACTAACAGATATAAGCCTCTGTTACGTATCTTCTCATCATGCGGTGAGTATTAAAGTAGTAGGCGATCTTGCCGATTGAGTTTTTAACCATGTAGATCCATTTTTGCCTGTCGTTGTAGTAGGTGGGGATTATCTTATTTTCCAGCTTATAGTAGAGATCTTCTGCATCTTTATCATCGGAGTTTTCTTCGAGGCTTACCTCCTGCGGTAAAGAGCCTATAGACCAGCCCGTCACATCCTCAATATGCCCTTCAATCCACCACCCGTCGAGAATCGAAAAATTAATAACGCCATTGTGTGCCGCTTTCATTCCGCTGGTGCCCGAAGCCTCAAGCGGTCTTTTGGGTGTGTTCAGCCAGATATCCACACCTGCAACCAGCAGTTTTGCCACAGCCATATTATAATTTTTGAGGTAAACGATTTTTATGTCCTTTTTAAGCTCCTTACTGATTTTTATTATCTTTTTAATAATCTCCTTACCAGAAAAGTCTTTTGGATGGGCTTTGCCGCCAAATACAAACTGAACCCTACCTGAACAGATTTTTAAAAGTCTTTCAATATCAAAAAACAGCAGATCTGCCCGTTTATATGCTGTTGCCCTTCTTGCAAAACCAATAGTTAATATATTAAGATCAAACTCCTCACCCGTCTCCTGCCTGATGTAATCAAAAAGCTCCTTTTTTGCCTCCAGGTGGGCATTGTATATCTCATCGTCTGGAATATTTTCTGCCCTGACAAAAAGCTCGGGCTCGTTTGCCCAGCCAGGTATGTATTTATCATAAACCCTTGCCATGTGTTTTGAAACCCAGGTGTAAGAATGAAC
>JBEQAF010000023.1:0-27107 GCA_041640455.1 bacterium | reverse complement strand
ATAGAAAAATATAAATTTTTGCCAAAGGGAGAAAACCATTGACGCCCTCTCCTACCTCGCCCGCTTGTTTGATGCTCAGTTAAAACAGCCATCCCTTCTTTTAGTTCTGAAAATCCGAGCTCTTTGAGATAATTGCTTGTTGAATCAATGGAGATAAATGAGGTTATTGAACTGCATATATTTATATCCTTCAGATTATCTTCAGTTATAGACAGAACAGTATCTTTTGGAAATAGAAGCTTGTAACCTTTTCTCGGACAGCACTCTATCTGGAAGTTATTATTTTTAAGAAAATTTATATGTTTCCATACAGCCGTTCTTGATATTTTCAATATTTCACAGAGGTATCTGCTTGAAACCCAGTCATCTTTATCTGCAAGCTCTTTAACAATCTTTTGCCAGATCAATAAACTATACCTCTATTTCAAGACTTATATCAATTGATTTTGCCGAGTGAGTTATAAAACCCAGAGATATATAATCTATCCCCTCTATCAGATAGTTATCAATATTTTCTATGTTAATTCCACCAGATATCTCAAAGCTTACGCCTTCTTTCTTGAACAGTAAGGCATCCTTTATCTCTTCAGGTGTCATATTGTCAAGCAAAATATGCTCTGCACCAGCTTCAAGGGCTTCTTTAAGCTCCTGAATATTTTTTACCTCCACTGCTATCTTTACGAGGGCTGATCTGATAAGCTTTGCTCTTCTCACAGACTCCTTAACGCCGATTATTGCTATGTGATTATCCTTAATAAGCACTCCATCGGTCAATGAAAACCGATGGTTAAACCCTCCTCCCATTCGTACAGCATATTTTTCGAGTGCTCGAAGAAGCGGAGTTGTTTTTCTTGTATCAAGTATCTTAATCCCGTA
Organism: bacterium; assembly: GCA_041640455.1. Classification (GTDB taxonomy): domain Bacteria; phylum CALINM01; class CALINM01; order CALINM01; family CALINM01; genus JAOAGA01. The sequence goes on along the minus strand of JBEQAF010000023.1, from coordinate 26,231 downwards.
TCTGCGAGCCTTTGAAGATATTTTTTCAGTAACCGTAGCAATTCCTGATAGCCTCTGCAAAAAATTTAATGCTACCCGCTCGGCTGTTAAAATATTTCTTAAACATCCCTTAACTTTCCCGAATCTCTCTCCTTTTTTAACTGGCATACCGTCTTTTTTTGAAAAAGTAACGGCTATTGTCTGATCCAGCTCTTTAAAAACCATCTCCGCAATGGAGGTTCCGCAAAGAATAAAATCTTCTTTTGCGAGAAAATAACCGATGCCAGTAAGATTTTCATCTATTATCAGATGGGTTATATCAAGAAAACCTATGTCCTCATTTAAGGCTTCTCTGACAAGATTTTGCATATAAACCAGGTTAATCAATCTCAGAGCTCCTTAAGAAAGTTTAAGTTATCATTAAGCTTTTTAAGTTTCTCTCTAAAGTTTTCCAGTCTGATCTTATCATCCTCTACCACAGCTTCTGGAGCATTCCTCAGATAATCTTCGTTTGAAAGTCTTTTGGAAAGAAACTCCACGTCTTTTTCTGTTTTTTTAATCTCTTTGGTAATCCTGTTTATCTCGTCACTGACGTTTATCATCCCTTCAAGATTCACCCAGATATCTACCCCTGAAACGTAAGCATATGCGGCACCTTTAACTTTTTCCAGTTTTTTATCTGAAAAAGCAAGCTCGCATCTTGCTAACACCTCCACATACTTACCAAAATCTTTTATGTAGAGCTTCGAGGGCTCTTCAATAAAAAGAGAGGTTTTAGGTTTTAATGCAGGCTGAATATTCATTTCGCTCTTAATACTTCTTATGGATCTTACTATGTCAATGAAATGATCAACCTCATCAATATTTTTACTGATAAATTTTTCATCTGCCACCGGGAAAGAAGATATTACTATGCTTTCTGTTGTTTGGGGAAGTTTTGAATAGATCTCTTCGGTTACAAAGGGCATTATGGGATGCAGCAGCTTTAAAGCAGTTATCAGACAATGCCAGAGGATATATTTAACTGCATCATCTTCAATTCTTAGCTTAGATATCTCAATATACCAGTCGCAGTAGTCATTCCATAAAAATTTATAGATCGCACTGGCGGCATTATTAAAGTTATAGCTCTCATAAGACTCTCTAACCTCAAGGATAGTCTGATTAAGCTTTTTTAGGATCCATATCTCAAAAAGAGATAGATTTTTCTCATCCATATGTTCTGCTTGAGGCACATAGTCTTTAATATTCATCAGTACAAATCTTGATGCATTCCATATTTTATTTACAAAATGTCTATATCCCTCAATCCTATCTTCAGAGAGCTTTATATCTCTCCCCTGAGCGGCAAGGGCAGTTAGGGTAAATCTGAAAGCATCAGTGCCGTATTTGTCCATAATAATAAGCGGATCTATAACATTCCCTTTCGATTTACTCATCTTCTGCCCGCTGGCATCTCTTACAAGGGCATGAATATAAACATCCCTGAAAGGAACATCTCCCATAAATTTAAGCCCCATCATAATCATTCTTGCAACCCAGAAAAAGAGAATATCAAATCCAGTAACCAGCACCGAGGTAGGATAAAATAGCTCAAGATCCTTTGTTTTTTCAGGCCAGCCGAGTGTTGAAAAGGGCCACAATGCAGAACTAAACCAGGTATCTAAAACATCCGGATCCTGAATAAGATTGCTGTTATTACATCTTGGACAGTTTTCTCCTTCAGGAATGGGCTTTGCACCTGACAAAATAAGATAATAGTCTATATCTTCAATAATTTTTTCAAAGCTAAGCCCTTCTTTTTTGAAATCATAATATGTGCCTGTCAGTCTTGATGTATCTTTTTGATTTTCCCTCATGGTAATAAAAATCTTGTCTCCGTCACAATCAGGACAATAAAATACGGGTATCTGATGTCCCCACCAGATCTGTCTGGATATGCACCAGTCCTGAATGTTTTCCATCCATTTAAAATAGTTGTTTTCCCACTGCTCGGGAATTATTTTAATCTTACCGCTTCTAACAGCTTCAACTGCCTTCTCAGCCAGAGGCTTTATTCTCACAAACCACTGTAAGGTGAGGAGGGGCTCAATAATGGATTTACACCTGTAACAGTGTCCCACACTGTGTTTATAACTCTCTATTTTATGGAGAAAACCCTGCTCTTTCAGATCTTCAACAATCAGCTTTCTTGCTTCAAACCTGTCAAGACCAATATATTTTTGGGGCGAAGGATCACAGATTTTACCTTTACGGTCAATAACGGAGATGAAAGCCAGATTATGTCTTTTCCCTGTCTGCTCATCTGCAAAATCATGGGCTGGGGTTATCTTAACCGCACCGGTTCCAAAATCCTTGTCTACCATATTATCGGCAATAATGGGTATTTTTCTGTTAACCAGTGGCAGGATAAGCTCATTGCCTATCATATCTTTATATCTTTTATCTTCTGGATTAACCGCAACAGCTGTATCTCCAAGCATAGTTTCAGGTCTTGTGGTGGCTACTACTATAAAATTAGATGGATCTTGAGCAAAAAAATACTTTATGTAGTATAGAGAGCCATTCTTTTCTTCGTAATCAACCTCAAGATCAGATAGCGCAGTTTCGCATCTTGGGCACCAGTTAATAAGCCTGTTATCCCGTTCTATAAGTTTTTCCTTAAAAAGGGTAAGAAAAACGGTTTTTACAGCCCTTGAAAGCCCTTCATCCATAGTAAATCTCTCATGAGTCCAGTCACAGGTACAACCCAACCTTTTTAGCTGATTGATTATGGTATTTCCTGACTCTTCCTTCCACTTCCATACCCTTTCTATAAATGCTTTTCTGCCCAGATGATGCCTGTTCAGCCCTTCTTTGGCTATCATCTTTTCAACCACGTTCTGAGTGGCAATACCAGCGTGGTCTGTGCCAGGTACCCAGAGTACATTAAAACCATCCATTCTTTTATATCTGGCAAGAATATCTTGAATGGTGTTATTTAATGCATGTCCCATATGAAGGGAGCCTGTAACATTTGGGGGCGGTATAACCATAGAAAAAGGAGGTTTATCCGAATTGGAGTGGGAAACAAAATAACCCCTATCAATCCAATATTTATACCATTTTTCTTCTACACTCTTGGGCTCATAGGATTTAGCTAAAGTCTCTTCCATCTATCCTCCGGCAGATTTTCTACTTCTTTGAAAACTTATCCTTAATAATGGTATCCACAATCTCCGGTACCACTTCCCATGCTATTTTTTCAACAACCTCATAGGTAATCTCTCTAACCATCTGTTCAATCTCTTTCTTGTTGAAACTCAAAGTCTCACCTATAGGCGGCTCATGAGCTGATACAGCTGGTTTTGAAGGTTCTGATTTTTCTTCCTTCTCCTCCTCAACCTCAAAATCCCATATATCAAGCTCATCTTCAGAAACGGTCAGGCTTTCCATCTCCTTGAGTTCTTTTGCAACCTCTTCAACTACGGGTTTTACTTTTTTTTCTTCAAAGATGATACGTTCTTCCTTTGTCTCTTCCTTCTCCTTTAAAATCTCATTAAGATCTGAGAAGAACTCATTTATATCAATGGAAGCCTCATCGGTTTTTTTCGTCTCTTTTTGCTCCTCAACCTTTTCTAAGAAAGGTTCTTCCTCAATTATCTCTTCCAGCTCTATCTTTTCTTTTTTTTCTGGTTTTTCTTCAATAACAATCTCTTCGCTTAACAGGTCTTCGAGAGTTACCGTATCGCTCATAGATTCTTTCTTAGGCCATTCAACCTCTTCCTCCATCTTAAGCTCTTCAACCTCAATCTCTTCCTCTTCTGGCTCCATAAGCTCTTCGAGATCAACAAGCTCTTCCAGTTCAACAACATCTTCTCCTTTCTCTACAGGAGCCTCTTTTTTTGTAACCATCTCAGGTTTAGTTTCCTCAATTTTAAACTCTTCTCCAAAATCAAAATCAAATAGGTCTTCCAGCTTTTCCGCCGCTGCTGCCCTTGTTGGCTCTGGAACTTTTGCAGACTTTAACCCCTCCAATTTGGCTAAAAATGTATGGGAATCAAAGGGCTTCTCAATCACATCTTCACACTGTGCCTGAGATAGAATCTTATCTGCAGTGAGTTCTTTGCTGTTAAACATTATCAGGATGGGCAAGGATGGCTTAATTTTTTTCAGTTCCTTTGACAAAGCTGCTCCGTCTTTATCAGGTAGTCCAAAATCCAGAACTGCCCCGTCAAAATCATTGCTTCCTGTTAGCTCAACTGCCTTTGATGCGTTTTCAGCAAAGGTAATGTTATATCCCAGAGGCATCAGAAGCATCTCCAGCACCTTTCTGACAGTAAAGCTATCATCAACTATAAGCATCTTTTTCATAATCACTCCTCACCCTTGAATAAGGCTATCTCATCAAAAAAATAACAATCCTTATCAGTAATCTTTATTGCTCTCTGGGAAAACTTTTCATTCACAATAACAGAGTTATCAAGATCCATATCATTTATTTTTACAAAATCTATAAAATTGTCTATTAATATTCCCGCTGTATCAAGCAATCTGATTAATATTAACACTATTGAATCTTTTTTAATAGTAGCCTTATTTAGTGAAAAAAGTGGTACCAGATTGTTCTCGTATATAAATAGATAGTGGAGATTTTGCCCGAATGGTGAAGGGAATATTCTCAGTGTATCAGCCAGCACAACTTTGGAAACAATTTTTTCATCAAAAAGATATATCTTATCCTCAATTTTTGCTCTCAGATAGGTTCCGTCTGGCAAGTCAGCTCCTCATATCTCTTGTCAAAATACTCATTTTTTATTGAAAAAATAAGCCTGTTATCTAAAAGAGTTGCAAAATCAATGTAAAAAAAACCATATCTATTTAAAATATCAGCCTTACTTAACGGCTTTATATCATTTAGACTGAAAAATCCAAACACATCCTCTATTGCAAGCCCATATCTATATCCGCCTAAAGTCTGTATCATCAGAATATTTTTTGGGCAAAAGTCCTTATCATATTTGGCATTTATAAACTGATTTGCAAAAAAAAGCTCGTATTCAGATCCTTCAAAAATCACAAACTGGTCTTTTAAAACATCAACCTGATAATCAAAAATCCGTTTTATAATCCCCGTAGAAACAGAAAAAAAATAGTCTACTGTTTTAAAAAACAAATACATAATCTAACATTATCTATCATAAATTGACATTACTGTCAAGAAATCATTAATATTTCCTTACTTTTGTTGGGAGATTAAATAAATTTTGTTAACCAGAAGTTTATGTTTTATTTGACAATTGTATAATTAAGACAAAAGCTGTAAAATCTTAGGTATGATAAAGACGGATTTTCTTGTTATAGGAAGCGGTATTGCGGGGCTTTTTTTTGCCATTAAAGCCGCTCAGTCAGGAAAAGTAATTATTGTCACCAAAAAGGATAAAAGCCAGTCCAATACAAACTTTGCTCAAGGCGGTATTGCCTGTGTTTCGGACAAAGATGACAGCTTTGAATATCACATACAGGACACACTTAATGCCGGCGCTGGTCTATGCCACAGGGATATTGTAGAGCTTGTTGTTAAAGAGGCACCCAAACGGATCAGTGAGCTTATTTCTCTTGGAACCAGATTCACAGAATCAAGTGATCGGGAAAGCAGATATGCCCTCGGCAAAGAAGGTGGGCATTCAAGAAGAAGAATACTCCATGCCGGTGATTTTACAGGTAGAGAGATTGAGCGAACCCTCCTTGAAAAGATAAAAGATAATAAAAATATTGAGATTTACGAAAATCATCTGGCAATCGACCTGCTTATAGAATCCAAGCTTTTAAAAAAGACCCTGCCCGAAGACAGATGTTTCGGTGCATACGTTCTTGATGAAGACTCGGGAATGGTAAAAACATTTATCTCAAAGTTTGTCATTCTCGCCACAGGCGGTAGCGGTCAGGTATATCTTCACACCACAAATCCTTCCATTGCTACCGGTGATGGCGTGGCTATGGCTTATAGAGCTGGTGCAAAGATTGCTAATATGGAGTTTTTTCAGTTTCATCCTACTGCATTATACGAGATTAACAGCAGTCAATCCTTCCTTATCTCAGAAGCTATACGGGGGGAAGGCGGTGTGCTCAGGCTACCTGATGGAACGGCTTTTATGGAAAAATATCATCCGCTTAAGGATCTGGCGCCCAGAGATATTGTAGCACGAGCCATAGACTCAGAGATGAAAAGACTGGGAATTAAATATGTTTATCTGGATCTGACACATCTTAAAGCGGATTTTATTATTAACCGATTTCCTCAGATCTACAATTATTGTCTATCAAAAGGGATTGATATTACAAAAGATCTAATACCTGTTGTGCCTTCTGCTCATTATATGTGTGGCGGAGTTCTTACAGACAAGTATGGTGAGAGCTCTCTAAAAAACCTATTTGCAATAGGAGAGACAGCCTGCACTGGGCTTCACGGAGCAAACAGACTGGCGAGCAACTCTTTGCTTGAAGCAGTTGTATTTGCCAATAACGCATTCACAAAGTGTATTGCAAATATTGATCTGGTCAGCCATATAGATATGTCTCTTGTATCTGAATGGAAGTATTATGGCACCATAGATCCAGAAGAGATGATTGTTATATATCACAACTGGGATGAGATAAAAAGGCTCATGTGGAACTATGTGGGTATTGTAAGAACCGATAAAAGGCTTGAAAGAGCAAAACGAAGAATTGATCTTCTGCGAGATGAGATAAGGGAGTATTATCATAACTTCAAGCTAATCCCACCGCTTATAGAACTAAGAAATTTAGTTACAGTAGCCGATCTTATTATCTCATCGGCTCTGTTGCGAAAGGAGTCAAGAGGGCTTCACTATAATCTTGACTATCCCGCTCTGGATGATCAGTATAAAAAAGATACTATTATTTACAGAAAACCTGGAGGATACCTGTAATGTCTGATCCCATGGATGAGATTAATCGGTTAAGACAGCTAATTGACCAGATAGATAGTGATCTGCTCAGATTACTGAATGATAGATCAAGTATTGCACTTAAAATAGGAGAGATAAAAAAACTTTATAAAATTCCTGTATATGATCCTGACCGTGAAAAACAGATCCTCGAAAGACTCATCTCTGAAAATAGGGGTCCCTTAGACAAGAATGCCGTCATAAGATTATTTGAAAGAATTATTGACGAGGCAAGAAGTTTAGAAAGAATTAAGGCTAAGGAGGGATAAGATGCTGATCATTATGGAAGACTCAGCCACAGAAAAGGATATAGAGCAGATAAAAAAATATCTAATTGAAAAAAATTTTGATTTTCATCAGTCAACAGGATTAAAACATGTTATAATAGGTGTCATAGGAGAGGTGCTTGAGCTTAATTCAGAAGAAATAGAACAGATGAGCGGCGTTCAGCAGGTGGTTAGAATTACAGGTTACAAAAAAGAAAAAAGGAGGTGATCACATGGTAGCAAGAGCAAAATATATGTTAAGACCAGTAACTCACTGCAAAGAGGGATGCTGACCCGAAAGGGTCTGAGAAACTCTGGGGGTGGCTATGCCACCCTCTCGTTAAATATATGAACGTTAAAGACATCCTTGATAAACTAATACAGCTAAACCCTTATTTAAAACCCCTTTTAACAAATCTTCTATCTGCTGAAATTAAAGATCATGCTCTGGTAGTTTTATATCCAGATTTTTTACGATCCATTGAACCTGTTAACCGGCTTAATCAGGAGCTTTCTCAGATCCTGCCCGAGCTTTTCTCATTAAATTTTATTTTTTCATTCTCCCATTTTCAGATGCCCTTTTTTCCCTTCCCAGTAGCTTCATCAAAACACCGAAATAAAATCCTTTTTGTCTCCATTAACGACAAAAGATTAACCTATCTCATATTAGATAAACAAAGAATATTTAATCTATTTAGAGAGGGAGAGATTAAAGTCTTGCCAACCATATATAATGTTAATCTCAAAAATAGTTTAAAAATATTTGATATATTTGAAGAATTATTTTTAGAGCAGCTACCCATTTTGAGAGATGAATATAGATATCTACATCCATTAATTATAATTGATCGGTTTGATAGATCCTTTTATTACGAACTTATATTTCAAAACGTCTTTACAAATATTGAAAATAATAGGAAAATACAGGACATAAGGCGCTTTATCGGGGTGCCATCCTATAGTTTTATTAATTATTTTCAATTCTTTGAGGCTGATTATGAAGGTTAAAATACTTGGCATATCTGGCAGTCCCAGAAAAGGTAATACTGACGAGGCAGTAAAGCTTGCTCTTGCCTCTGCCGAAGAGCTTCATGAAAGTATTGAGACCGAATTTATAGGGCTGTCTGATAGAAATATTAACCCCTGTGAAGGCTGCTATCAATGCTATGGATTCAGTAAAGGAGCCAGTTGGGATCAGATATGCTATGTTCATAAAGATGATGTATCGGAAGTTTACAGAAAAATTGTCTCAGCAGATGGCATTATTATCGGAAGCCCATCCTATGCCTTTGATGTATCAGCCAAACTTAAGGCTCTTCTTGAAAGGGGTGCACCATTTTGCCATTATGCTGCATCAAGGCTAAGCGGAGCTTTAGGTCATAAGGTTGTGGGTGGGATTATTGTAGCATTTGAAAGAAGAGGTGGTCAGGAATCCGCTTTAAAAACCATTCATAACTGGGCACTTGCAATAGGAAGTAGCTTTGTTGTGGGTGCCCGTCCCTTCCCATCGGATCCCCCACCACAGGCATCTTTTTTGGGTGGACTTTTGGATACCTGTGATTCCGTAAGAGCTCTTAGCAGAGATGGCATATTTCCCGAATCATCAAGGGTCAGACCAGCTCTCAGCGGATTACTTAATGTAAGAAGTATTAGAAATTTAGGCAAGACTGTGGCTGAAGGAGCAATGATAATAAAGCAGGGAGTTGCAACTCTTAAAAAGTTAGGTTATAATTTCAATCCCCTGCCTGTGGTAAACTTTCCCAGATCCATTATTAAAGAAGATTCTTATTTTGACAGAGTTTTAAAAGGTGTTGAGGAACCACCAGACTACCAGCTGTTTCCGAGAAATATCTAAGACTTTTAAAAGGAGGAGTGTTAGATTATGAAAACTTTGAGCTTTTATGTATTTTTAATTCTACTGATTTTTAATTTTTCGGGATGTAAACCCAAAACTCCCATATCTCAGGAAACTAATAAAATCAAAGTAATGACTACACTTTTCCCGCTTTATGATTTTACTAAGGCAATAGGCGGAGATATGGTAGAGGTAAAACTTCTTCTTCCGCCTGGTGTTGAGTCCCACAGCTACGAGCCAAAACCTGACGATCTTATCAGAATCAATAACTCCCACATGCTGGTTTATACAGGAATCTTTATGGAGAAATGGATACAAAATATAATTAAGGAAAACAAAGGCAGACCCCTTTTGATTGATGCCAGTAAAGATGTAAAATTCATAAAATCATCTATTAAAGACAGCCACGATAGTAAACATGATCATGATCATAAGATAGACCCCCATATCTGGCTTGATTTTGACAATGTTAAACTGATAATTAAAAATATTACAGAGGGGCTCATCTCTCTATCACCTGAAAATAAAGCGGTTTTTCTTAAAAATATGAATGATTATCTGATAAAGATAGATGAGCTGGACAAAAAATATAAGAATACCCTTTCAACCTGCAGGAGCAGGAATATTATATTTGGTGGACATAATACCTTTAGCTATCTTGCTGCAAGATATGATCTAAAATTTATTCCTTTTTACAAGGGGCTCGAGCCCGATGAAGAGCCTTCACCAAAACACATCATTAAGATCGTTGACACTATTAAAAAACAGGGAATTAAAGCTATTTTCTATGAAGAGATAGAAAACTCGAAAGTAGCAAGTGTAATCGCCTCAGAAACTAATGTTAAACTTCTAAAAGTTAGCAGTGCTCATAACGTTACCAGACAGGACATTGATATGAACGTTAGCTTTCTCGAAATTATGGAAAAAAATCTTAGCGCTTTTAAAGAGGGGCTTGAGTGTTACTAAAATATGGAGAAGAGCTTGATTAATCAGGAGGTCTACAGAGTTCAGAGCCTGTCTGTCAGATATCCGGGTAACGAGGTGTTTGCAGGTCTCAACTTCTCTATTTATCAGGGAGATTTTCTTGCCATAGTGGGACCTAACGGCTCCGGTAAAAGCACTCTTATAAAAACCTTACTCAATCTATTGCCCTTTTCAGGTAAGATCTTTTTGTATGGTATATCAGTAAAGGACTTCAAAGACTGGCACAAAATAGGCTATATCCCCCAGAGATTTTCCTATTTTAATCCTATTTTCCCAGCCAGTGTCAAAGAGGTTGTTCAGATGGGAATAGCCAAAAGCATCACATCAAACAAAAATATCCTTATTGAGAGGGCATTGAGCTTAGTTGAGATGCTACCTTTAAAAGATAAACCACTTTCTAACCTCTCAGGTGGACAACAGCAGCGAGCGCTTATTGCCCGTGCACTGGTAAATAATCCAGAACTTCTTATTCTTGATGAGCCCACAGTTGCTCTTGATCCAGAAATCAGAGAAAGCTTCTTTAATATACTGGTAAGAATGAACAGAGAAGAAGGAAAGACCATTATTCTGGTCACCCATGACATAGGATATGTGGGTAAGTATGCTTCTAAACTGATGTATTTTGACAGAAACATCATTTTTTACGGCACTTTTAATGATTTCTGTAAATCAGAATCCATGAAGGATTATTTTGGCTACCGCACTCAGCATCTAATATGTCATATGGATCATAATCATATAAAAGGAGATTAGTTCTCTTGGAATTACTGGAGCTTTTTAAATATGATTTTATTGTAAGAGCTTTATTTACAGGTCTGTTAGTTGCCATGACCTGTTCACTTCTTGGCATATTTCTGGTTTTAAAAAGATTATCATTAATAGGGGACGGGCTTGCCCATATTACTTTTGGCGGCGTGGCACTGGGTTTGCTTACAAAAAATGATCCCTTCTACATAGCACTACCATTTTCTGTATTAAGCAGCCTGGGGATATTAAAACTCACCCATAAGTCAAAGATTTACGGAGATGCAGCTATTGGTATCATCTCAGCCGCAGGGATAGCCGGAGGTGTAATAGTATCTCATATGGCAGGAGGTTTTAATATTGATATTTTTAGCTATCTTTTTGGAAATATACTTGCCATTTCAAAATCTGACATGTATATCTCGGTAATTTTATCAGTAGTAGTATGTGGACTTATCTTAATTTATCTTGATGATCTTTTCAGCATGGCTTTTGATGAGGAACTGGCTAAGATTACTGGAATAGACACAGTAAAGTTGAATTACGTTCTATCTATGCTTACCGCCATCACTGTAGTGATGTCCATGAGAGTGGTGGGGATAATGCTTGTTTCTGCCCTTTTAATACTACCCTCCGTTTCAGCACTGCAGATTTTTCACAGCTACAGAAAGGTATCTTTGTTTTCTATAATATTCTCTGTAACGTCTGTTCTTACAGGTATAACTATATCTTTTGTATATAACCTGCCTTCAGGGGCAACTATTGTTATGGTCAATTTTCTTATCTTTCTTTGTTGTCTGATGATAAAATATCTTGAGTCACTAAAAACAAAATAATAGCCAACAAACTAAATGCAGATCCTGTAAAGAATGCAGCTTTATAGGAAAATTTTTCCCAGATATAGCCAAACAGAAGGCTTGCCGGTAGGGCAGATATGCCTATTACAAAGTTATAAAATCCGTAGGCTGAGCCTCTGAGCTCAGCAGGAACCAGATCGGCTATATAAGCCCTTTCAGCACCTTCCGTCATGCTATAATATAAACCATAAATAAGGAAAACAGTTATTACTCCTGTCATGGAATTAACAATCCCAAACAAAACATATATAATAGCGTACAATATCCAGCCAGTTATGATAATCCTTTTTTTACCCATATTGTCTGCTATAATACCTGATGGATAGTTTCCGAGGGATTTAATTAGATTAAAAATACCCCATAGAAGAGGGATATAAACAGTGTTCACACCAGCAACCTTAAGTCGATAAATTATAAAAGCATCACTGCTATTACCGAGAGTAAAAATAAATAGGGTGATAAATAAAAACCTTAGCTTTCCTGAAAACTTTTTCATAGAAAGCAGTTCTTTCAGTGATATAACTTTACTATTGTTTTTATAAGTATCAGACTCTTTTACAAAAAAAAGCAGAATAAGTACCATTAGCCCTGGAATTGTAGAAAGTAGAAATACCATTCTTATATTATTGTTAAAAATGGAAAGGATAATCATGGCAATAAGAGGACCTACAAGGGCGCCCAGATTGTCCAGCGCTCTGTGAAAGCTGAATGCCTTAGCTCTATCTTTTTCAGATACAGAATTGGCTATCAGAGCGTCTCTCGGGGCTGTTCTAATCCCCTTCCCCACTCTGTCAAAAAATCTTATAAAAAAAACAACTTGCCAGCTATTGGCTATAAAATAAAGGGGTCTAAATATGTTTGACAGTGAATAGCCTGCAAAGGTAAGAGTTTTTTTTTAGTCAGATCTGAAAGATATCCGCTAAAAAGCTTTAAAAGGCTTGATATGGTCTCTCCTATCCCTTCAATAAGCCCCAGAATCTTAGGAGTCCCGCCTAAATTTGCAATAAACAACGGTATGAGCGGATATATCATATCACTGGCAATATCGTTAAATAGACTTGCCATACTTAAGATAAGAATATTTCCTTTTATAAAACTGTTTTTCATACTAAACCAGTTTAAGAAATTTTCTCTTTCCCACCTTTATGACTGAGTTTTTCATCGTCAGGCTGATTTTAAAGTTTATGTCGCTAACTCTCTCGTTATTAATATATACTGCATTCTGCTGAATCATTCTTTTAGCCTCACTTTTTGAGGATAAAATTTTTGATTCAACCAGTATATCTACGAGAGGTTTTTCAAGCTCAATCTTATATTGATCAATATCTTCAGGGATCTCTTTTTTTGAAAATACCCTTTCAAACTCTTCTTTTGCCTTAACTGCCTTCTCAATACTATGAAATCTTTTTACAATCTCAAAGGCTAACTCTTTTTTTGCCTCCAGAGGATGTTTTGAACCATTTTTTAGATTTTCTTTTAGTCTTTCAAGCTGATCCAGCTCAATTTCGCTCAGCAGTTCGTAATACCTCACCATAAGCTCATCAGAGATGGACATTATCTTGCCAAACATATCGAAAGGATCATCTGTTACGCCCACATAGTTACCCAGAGATTTGCTCATCTTATTTATTCCGTCAAGTCCCTCCAGAAGCGGCATGGTTATAACAGTCTGAGGTCTTTTTCCATACTCCCTCTGAAGATCCCTTCCCACAAGAAGATTAAATTTTTGGTCTGTTCCGCCCAGCTCGACATCAGCCTCAAGCACAACCGAATCGTAGCCTTGAAGCAATGGATACATAAACTCGTGGATACTTATGGGTCTTCCCGACTCATATCTTTTTGCAAAATCATCTCTTTCCAGCATCCTTGCCACCGTATATTTGGCAGAGAGAAATATCATGTCTTTTCCAGAAAGCTGATCAAGCCAGCGACTGTTAAAATCTACTATGGTCTTCCGGGGATCAAGTATTTTAAAAACCTGCTCTTTATAGGTCTCTGCATTTTTCAAAACATCTTCTCTTGTTAGAGCCTTTCTTGTTTCAGACTTGCCAGTGGGATCCCCTATCATCCCGGTAAAATCTCCAATCAGAAATATCACTGTATGTCCGAGGTCCTGAAACTGTTTCATCTTGTTTAATAAAACTGTATGTCCCAGATGAAGGTCAGGCGCTGTGGGATCAAAACCAGCCTTTATCTTTAGCGGCTTCTTATTAAGATAGCTTTCTTTTAGCTTTTCCAGAAGCTCATCTTCCTGTATTATCTCAACAATGCCTCTTTTTATTATGGCTAACTGTTCAAGAGGTGATTTCATTATCTTCCTCCAAAGTTTTATCACAGAATCTTTCTATCTTAAGTGTCATTCCTGTGTTTTTGTCTATTGATAAAACCACATAAGAAAGCCTCACATCGTCTGTAGCAACCTCAAGCTTTCTGGGCACTCCTCTGAGAAACCTTTCCAGCACATCCTCAACTCTATTCCCGATAACGGAATCAAAACTGCCCGTCATTCCCACATCTGTAATGAATGCGGTGCCTTTTTTTAAAACTGTCTCATCGGCTGTCTGTACATGGGTATGGGTACCCAAAACTGCCGATACCTTGCCGTCTAAAAAAAATGCCATAGCCTTCTTCTCGGAGGTGGCTTCAGCATGAAAATCAATCAAAATATTACTGGTTTTTGATGTTATCTCGGGCAGATGTCTTTCAATAGCAAGAAAGGGAGAATCATAGTTCTCCATAAATACCTTCCCTATAAGGTTCACGATGCATAGCCTGATATGGCTTTTTTCTATTATCACATAGCCTCTGCCAGGTGCATAGGGCGAAAGGTTTAAAGGTCTCAAAATATGCGGTTCACTATCAATAAAGCTTTCAGATTCTTTTTTGTCAAAGCAGTGATTACCAAGTGTCAGAACATCAATTCCGAGAGCAAACAGATCTTTTGCTACCTTCTCGGTTATGCCAAACCCGCTGGCTGAATTCTCAGCATTGGCTATCACAAAAAGGGCATTATGTTTTTTTATCATACCCTTCAGCAGCTTTTTTATAACTTCCCTGCCAGGTCTACCTACAATATCCCCTATAAAGATTACATTAAAACTATCTTGCATACTCAATTGCTCTAAGCTCTCTGATAACAGTAACTTTTATCTGACCTGGATAGGTAAGCTCATTCTCAATCTTCTTTGCAATATCCCTTGCGAGCACAAAGGCTTCATCATCATTGATTTTATTATTTTCAACAATGATTCTAACCTCTCTCCCTGCCTGAATGGCATAGGCTTTCATAACTCCTGGAGCTTCAGCGGCTATCCTTTCCAGATCCTGTACCCTTTTTACATAGCTTTCAAGGGTTTCTCTTCTCGCGCCAGGTCTTGCAGCTGAAAGCGTATCTGCAGCCTGAACCAATATGGAATAGATAGAGCCAGCATCCTCTTCACCATGATGGCTTGCAATGGCATTTATAATCTTTGGATTTTCGTTATATTTTCTCAAAATATCGGCGCCTATAATTGCATGGGATCCCTCAACCTCATGGTCTACTGCCTTACCAATATCATGCAAAAGTCCAGCTCTCTTTGCATGTTTCACATTCAGATTAAGCTCCGCAGCCATAATACCGCATATGTATGCAACTTCGAGGGAATGTTCCAATAGGTTCTGACCGTAACTTGTTCTGTATTTTAAGGTTCCAATTAGTTTTACTATATCTGGATGCACGTTATGAATCCCTGTATCAAAAACTGCCTTCTCTCCAGCCTCTTTAATGGACTGGTCAACCTCAACTCTCACCTTTTCAACTATCTCCTCTATTCTTGCTGGATGAATTCTTCCATCAGAAATTAGCCTTTCTAAAGATAATCTGGCAACCTCTCTTCTTACAGGATTATGAGATGATATTACTACCACCTCTGGAGTATCATCAATAATCACATCAACACCTGTTATAGATTCAAAGGCACGAATATTTCTGCCTTCTCTACCAATGATTCTTCCCTTCATCTCATCGTTAGGCAGAGCTACAGCTGAAACAGTTTTCTCAACTACAAAATCTCCTGAAAGTCTCTGAATGGAGAGTGCAATGTATTCCTGAGCCTTTTTTGTTGCTGTTTCCTTAAGCTCTTCCTCAATCTCTCTTAATCTTTTGGCAGATTCCCTTTTTGCCTCCTCTTCAATAAGCTGAATCAGGTCTCTTTTTGCCTCATCGGCTGTATATCCTGCAATCTTTTCTAAAAGCTGTTTCTGCTCTCTAATAATATTTTCAAGTTGATTCTTTTTGTCTGCCAGCTCCTTCTCCTGAGAGGAAACTGCTCTCTCCTTCTTTAAAAGCTCAACCTCCCTGCTATCAATAATATCAATTCTTTTCTGTAAACTCTCCTCCTTAATAGCAAGCCTTTTTTCACTTGCCGCCAGTTCATCCTTTTTCTGTTTGAGCTCCCGGTCAATGTCAATCTTTTGCTGAAGCAGGCTGTCTTTTAACTGTAGCTCTGCTTCCTTTTTTGCAATCTCAACCTGTTTTTTTGCCTCTTCAGCAACCTTTTTTCTTTCATTTTCCAGATCTGACAGCTTCTTTTTTGAGATAAGATAAAATACAAAGACACCTGCCACTAATCCTAATAATACTCCTGCCAAACCAAAAACCAGATTCATAAATCCTCCTTTATATTAAACCCTCTTGTGAGGGGTATTAAAAAAAAATCCCCAGAATGCCGTGTGAGCTATGGGCTTAGCTTAGCTAAAATAAGTGGCGTCCATGTAACTGCTTTAGGCTTCCTTCTCTAAGGAAGGCTTGCACACCACAGTCAGGGACGGACCCCCTTCTTAGAGATGTTGGCTCAAGCCCTAACACCCATCACGAACACCCCAGGGATTATTATTCCTCTGTGATGACGCTGGATATGGTATTAATTTTTTCTTCTAAAAAACCCTCTAATAAACTTAACTTTCTTTCCTGCCTGATTAACTCCTCGCTAACACTTAACAAAGCCATCAGCAACATCTGAACTGGACTGATTAGTTTGTGCTTACCGCTAATCTCATCAATTTTTTTTTTACAATGGCTTCAAGTTTTTTAATCTCAATTTCTGTAAGGTCAGTTAAAATAGTAAATTTATTACCAAGAATGGTAATCTCATAGGAGCGATTCACTTTCCTTACCTTCAATAAACAAACTTACCTTGTTAATAACATTATCAATGTTCTTAAGCGCCTCTTTCTTTTCAAGCTTGAGCTTTTCAATCTCTTCATTTAGCCTATTTATTTCCCTTTCTCTTTCCTCTGCTCTCCTTTTAAGATCTAAATTTTCATTTTTTAAATTTTCATATCTACTAACCAGATTATCTATTTTAATGGTAAGATCTTCAATCTTTTTTTCAAAATCCATTCGTATCTCCTATAACTTAAGTTATTCTATTAGAGACCTATTGTCAAGCCATATTTTGTTCTTCTGAAAATCTGCTCCTAAACCATCGATTAATCTCGTCAAATGCTGGGGGAGTTACAAGAAACATCTCTATATCAGATGGCAGCTCAAGAGCCAGCCTATCTTCATCTTTTAGAATAAGCAGACCTGCCTCCCCTTCTGCCAGATTTTTATCTATAATTTCAGCTATTTTCTCTATCCTTTTTGCAGAAGCTTCCTTGTAGAAAGGATAAAGGGTATTAAAAACCTCCTGTGTGGAGATTACGCTTAGACATTTGCTCCAATCAAGGTAAGGGAAAAAAATATTTTTCTCTTCCAGAGAAATTAGCGTAGCGCCTTTTGATAGTTTGCTCTCAATCAGGGACTTAAGATTCTGATTGAAAGAGCCGATTATATTAAGCGGATTCTCTTCACCCTGCACAATAATTTCACAAAAGACCTTTTTTATCTCCCCTGCGATCTCCAATCTGACAAGCTGTTCTGCCACCTGATTCCAGTAGTTTTCAAAAAGCTCCTTGAAAGAGGGCTCCTGAACCAGAAATATGTTGGGGACAAAATAGATTTTCCTTTTATTAATATAATCGTATGCCGCTGGTTTGTTAATCCTGCCAAGCTCACTCATATATTAAATTTTATATAATTGAGCCTTTAATTTCAACAGATAAAAATCATTAGGCAGGGTAATCAGGATATGTATTTTCTAAATTTTATAATATAATCAATGCCAGACCAGACTGTAATTATAACCGCAAGTACAAGCACATCATAACCGAGTGAATGAAAATCCAGAGTAACATAATAGGGCTCTCCAATATGATACCTATAATGTAACAGAAGTAAAAATATGGCAATCATCTGGACAAAGGTCTTTAGTTTACCAGACCATGAAGCTGCTATCACCTCTCCCTGAACTGCCGCTATATCTCTCAGCCCCATCACAATTATCTCTCTCATAAGAATTATCAGTACAGCCCATACGGGCACCCATTTATGATAAAGCAAAAGGATCAGTCCTGAAGTAACCAGTAATTTATCAGCAAGCGGGTCAAGAAACTTACCAAAGTTAGTAACAAGCTTCATCTGCCTTGCTACATAGCCATCAACCCAGTCTGTTAAAGCGGCGAATAGAAATATAAGTGCGCCATAAAGACATTTGTCTTTAGTAGGTTCATAGAGAAAGAAAATCACGAAGGGGATTGAAAAAATCCTTATAAAAGTAATTATATTGGGTAGATTAAACATAGACTTTATTTAAGGATAATGCCTCTGCCCCTGCCCTTGCAAGTCAGCAGATTGTTCTCTTCAACGCTGAGCCTTTCAATGCCCATTAGCATAAATACATGATCTTTGCTGATTATATCTTTATCCTCAATCTCTTCAACATAGTAGCTCAGTCTGGGAAGTATGATCTTTTTAGGTCCCTTTATCTTCATTATTAGCGACCTATTAAATGGCACTTCAAAAGCGCCTTCTACACCTACCAGATATTTACAGTTCATCCAGATCTCCTCAGTCTCATTAAGATAAAGCATAAAGTTTGAGCCCCTAAGAATTGCCCTACCCTCACCAGAAAGAAAAACATGCTCTATAAAGCTCTCTCTGTTTAATCTTCCGTCTATTATTATAAAGCTTTCTTTTACTATGCTCCATGAGCCGAAAAGATTAATTCTGGATTGGGGCTGTTGAGAATCTTTGGAAATATCAGAGGTCAGTATATCCATCAGCGAGTACTCATCCAGACCTTCCTGAAATGATATCTTTGCTTTTTCGTCATCGGAAAGGTTTTTATCAATAATATTAGAAAGTACCTTTTTTGATGATTTCAGGTCGCCAAGCTTTTCATAGCAGGCACTAAGGTAAAAAAGCGCATTTTTATGATTCGGCACCAGCTCTATGGTTTTAACAAAGGCATCTATGGCTGAGCGATATTCACCAAGATTAAAATATGCTTTCCCCAGATTGAAAAACATGGTGAAGCTAATCTGAGAGTTGAGCTTCACCATCTTTTTATAAACCTCTATCATCTCTTCATATTTTTCAAGCTGAAAAAGTACCCAGCTGTATAGATTAAGAAGTTTCTCATCTTCAGGATTTTCCTTCAAGCCTTCCATCAATACAGATCTCGCCTCTTCAAATTCAGATTTATTAATAAGACTCAATGCATCTTTAAGATAATCTTTTTCTGACATGTCAGTTAGCCTTGCTCAGGTTGTTATTTGAATAGCCCTTATAATATTCCATCACTTTCTTTACATAGGCTCTTGTCTCCTGAAATGGGGGGATGGAATAGTTGTATTTTATTACATTTTTTGGACCCGCATTGTATGCCGCCAATGCAAGCTCCACATTTCCATTAAAATAGTTTAGGAGATATCTTAGATATTTTATGCCAGTTTTTATATTACTTTCTGGGTCGAAGGGGTTTTCACATTCAAAGAGACTTGCCGTTTCAGGCATAAGCTGCATAAGCCCCATGGCTCCTTTTTTTGAGACCGCTTTTGGATTATAACCCGATTCGGCTCTTACCACTGCCTTTATGAGAGAATAATCCATGTTATAGGTACTGGCATATTTCTGAATAAGATGATCATACTTTCTAAAATATTCCTTATAGTCCTTTACATTGAAAAAACCCGTTCTCAGATATAATTTAAACCCCTTATGCGTGGGCGTATCGGTAAAATGAATAACCCCATCTTTATCCTCATACCTGTATATGTCAGCACTTGCAGTGGAGTAAATGACTAAAGCAAGAATTATGATAAGTAATTTTTTCATACCTAATCTAATATTTGAATATTTTCGGGAAAACTTGTCAAGGATAAAAGCCCGTTGGAGTCAAATAAATATGTGCTCTCCAATCCGCAAAGGCCTGTCTGAGGGATAAAAAACTTGGGTTCCAGCGCAAAGACAAGCCCTTCTTCTATAACCTCTTTAGATTTTGTGGTTAATATAGGTAGCTCATCAAGTTCAAGACCTATACCATGACCAATATAGCTAACCTGTTTCCCTTCTGGACCCATAAATATACTTTCCAGTCTGTTCTTTTTAACTATATTATAAACCAATTTTACCATATCCGCTACTAACAGCCCTTTCTTAATCTGCTCTCTTACTATGTTGTGTATCTCAAGTGCCACAGAATAGACCTTTAGATATCTCTTATCAGGCTTGCCTAAATAGAATATTCTTGTCATATCCACACAATATCCCTCATAGTTGAATACAAAATCAATACTGAAAGGTTTATTGGCGGTTATTTTTCTGTTGCTGGAACCCTGAGAAAAAAAACTTCCTCTGCCAAGCCCTGCTGTGGGAGAGTCCACATAGGATACAAGCAGTGCATTTTTTCCAGAAAGATAATGACCATAAAACATCTCCTGATTGAAAGCCCTTGACCTGATTATGCCGCAATGACCTTTTTTTCGGGCTATATATTCAAGCTCATACGCAACATCCAGCTCTTTCACGCCTACTTTTATACAGGGCATGATCTCTTTGAATGTTTCGTCTATCAGTTGTCCTGCTTTTTTTAGTTTTTTTATCTCCAGCGGGCTTTTTATCATCCTGATGCGACGTAGAAAATATGAAGTATCCACAATCTCTACACTGCTAAACTGCTCGGAAATTTTTTTAAAATAGTTGAATGGCAGAACATCCAGCTCCAGACCAAGTCTATTAATCTTTAAATTTCTGCTCAGGATAAAATTATAAATATCTTTGAGTGAGCTAATCTCAATAATATTAGCCAGTGGACTTTCTTTTCTCGCCCTATCCGCATCTCTTTTAATGAACAGCACTGGCTCTGCCTGACTGTGAACAAACAGTATCCCCTGCTGAACTGTATTGGAAAAATAATAAAGGTCTGATATCTGAATTATAAAAACCGCATCTATTTTAGACTTTTCAAGCTGAGTCTTAAGATTAGAAATTCTTCTGATGATCTCTGAGCTGATTAATGACATTTTATAGGGGTTTATTTCTGGCTATCAGGGCTCCAGATAACAGCCAGAATTACAGCAGGCTTATCGCCTTCACAGCTTACTCTGTGAGGGATCTCGGAGTTATAAAAAATACTATCCCCCTCCCTGAGAACTTCCTTATAGTCCTTAAGCTGAACCTCCATTGCCCCCTGAAGTACATAGATAAACTCTTCCCCTTGATGTTTTGACAGCCCCTGACTTTTAATTGTTGTTGGCTCAAGGGTGATCAAAAATGGTTCAAAGTGCCTGTCTTTCTTGCCAAATCCCAGTGATTTATAAGTATATCCGTAATTAACCCCTTCCTTAGAAGCCACTCTGGATATAGGTACTTCCTGTCCTTTTCTATCTATTACAAAGGGCTGTTCCTTTTCCTCTCCAAGTAGCTTTCCCACCGAGAGGGTTAAAGCGCTTGCAATGGTTAGAAGCGCCCCTAAGGGAGGGGATATGAGATGATTTTCTATCTGTGAAAGCACAGACTCAGAATAACCTGTCTTGTCGGAAAGATCCTTTAAAGAAAGCCCCTTCTCTTCACGAAAGTGTTTTATCCTCTCTCCAACCCTTACCAAATTGTCTGCCTTTTTCATTAAGCCTCCCCCATAAAGCCTTTTATAAATCTAACTCATATCCAGCAAGGATTGCCTTTTCATTAAGAGGTATCATTTTTTTGTGCTTTTCAGAGACTACATCCTTAATAGCCCTGATAAGACTATCCTTTTTAACTATAGAAAATTTTCTGGCAATATATCCAAGCATAACCATATTAGCCAGCCTGTCATTACCTATGGCATCATTGGAAATCTTATTTGCATCTATAAAAAATTTGTTTACATCTTCTCTTGTTAAGTCCTCTTTTGAAATAATGTCTGAGTTTATAATTAGTTGTCCACCACTTTTAATACTGTTCTCAAATCTTTTTAACGCAGGTAGACTCATTATCAGACCTATTTCAGGATGAGAAGGTATAGGAGAGCCAATCTGTTTGTTTGAGATAACTACATAGCAGTTTGCTGCTCCACCTCTCATCTCAACCCCATAAGATGGAAAAAAGGTAACCTCTCTGCCTTCTATTAATGCTGCATAGCAGAGCAGATTCCCTGCTATAAGTATTCCCTGACCGCCAAATCCTGAAAAAACTAAATCAATATAAAAATCTTTTTTAGAAAACATCTGACATTTTCCTTTCTTTAAAGACCCCTAAGGGGAAAAATGGGATCATCTCTTCTTTGACCCTATTCATTGCTTCTAAAGCGCTCATATTCCAGTTTGTAGGACAGGCACTCAATACTTCTACAAAGGCAAACCCCATATTTTCTATCTGCATTTCAAAGGCTTTTTTAATTATCTTTTTTGCATCAAGAAGAAGCTTGGGTGAACAAACTGCAACCCTTGCCGAAAGTGCAACACCTTCAAGAGTTGCAAGCATCTCTGCCATCCTTATAGGATAACCATCTCTCTGAAACTCCCTTCCATAAGGTGATGTGGTAGTCACCTGTCCAAGCAGCGTGGTTGGAGCCATCTGACCGCCTGTCATCCCATAGATGGTATTATTAACAAAGATAACCGTAATATTATCTCCTCTGTTAGCCGCATGAACCGACTCGCCCATACCTATGGAAGCCAGATCTCCATCTCCCTGATAGGTAAATACAATCCTTTCTGGTCTTGCTCTTTTAACTCCTGTTGCAACCGCAAGCCCTCTCCCATGGGGGGCTTCCAATGAATCAACATCAATGTAATCATATAAAAACACACCGCAACCCACACCTATTACAGCGATGGTTTTTTCCCTGATGCCCAGAGCATCTATTGCCTCTGCAACAAGCTTGTGCACATTACCATGATGACATCCTGGGCAGAAGTGGAAATTTGGGTTTTTTAAAACTTCTGGTTTTTTATAAACTTCTTTCATAGATTAAAAAGCTCCATCGTTTTTTCAAATAAGTGTTCCGGATTGGGAACATAACTGCTTGGTTTTCCATAAAATTTAACATTCAGATCCCTGCCAACAATTCTTATAACGTCATACAACATCTGTCCGAGATTCATTTCTATAACTATAAAGTTTTTACATTTTTTAGCTAATCTCGAAAGCTCTTCCTCAGGATAGGGAACAAGCGTTATAGGTCTGAATAGCCCGAGCTTTATACCTCTTTCCCTTGCGATATCAACTGTTGACCTTGCAACTCTTGCCACCATTCCGAAAGCAACAATTATAATATCTGCATCATTACAATGATAGCAGTCATGCATTACCTCGCTTTTTTTCATCTCTTCAAACTTTCTGTAAAGCTTCCAGTTATGATTTTCCAGATCATTTCCTTTTAAATACAGAGACTTGATTATTTTTTGCTTATCTTCCATTTTTTCTTTGAAAGCCCATGGCTTGTCAGGTATGCTCACACCTTCTGGAAATCGTCTTATAAGGGTTTCTTTCATAAGACTTATCATTACATCTGTGAGGATAAGAGCAGGTGTTCTGTATTTGTCGGCAACCTCAAAGGCTTTTACAGTCAGATCATACATCTCCTGAATGGAATAGGGTGCGTAAACAGGTGTAAAATAATCGCCATGTCCTCCGCCTTTAGTCGCCTGATGATAATCTCCCTGAGATGCGCCTATTCCGCCCAGTCCAGGACCCCATCTTGTTACATTTACTATAACCGCAGGTAGTTCTGAGCCAGCAAGATAAGATATCCCCTCCTGCATAAGAGATATACCAGGACTTGAAGAGGAAGTCATAACTCTCATTCCACATGCGCTTGCGCCAAGAAGCATATTAATAGCTCCAATCTCGCTTTCTGCCTGAACAAAGCTACCGCCTACCTTAGGAAGCTCCCTTGACAGGAATTCTGGTATGTCATTTTGAGGAGTAATAGGATAGCCTGCATAAAATCTTAAGCCGCTATCTATGGCTGCCATCGAAAGGGCTTCAGAACCCCTTATAAATATCTTACTCATTATCCCTCCAGACCTCAATCACCACATCAGGACACATTTCTGCGCAGATACCACAAGCAGTGCATGCTTCTTCCTTTGACAGTACCACATATCTGTATCCTAATCTGTTAAGCTTATTGCCTATTGAAAGCGCCTTTTTGGGACAGCTAACCACACATATCTGACAGGACTTGCATCGATCATCGTATATTGCAATCTTTTTATTTTTTTTCATGATTTAATAATCTATTCCTTTATTAGAAGTTTTTTCATCTCTTTCCCCATCTTAAAAAAAGGAAGCCTTTTGGGGGGCACAGATACGATCTCGCCAGTTTTTGGGTTTCTACCTTTTCTGGGATTATAATTTTTTACGTAAAAGGTACCAAACCCCCTTATCTCAATTCTGTCGCTATTCTCAATGGCATTTCTCATCTTTTCAAAAATAAAATCAACCACATCGGTGGCTTTTTTCTGAGAAAGATTTAGATCTTTAGCAAGCTCAAGAATCAAATCAGATTTCTTCATAGACTCTCCTTTGTTAAGATGTGAATATTAGTTTAATATCAATTATGCTACCGTTGATTTCAACCGCCAGTTTGCTGTTTATAAGCTCCAATATCTGTTTTAGACACCATAAATAATAATAAAATACATGTTCCGTCTCCTGCCAGCTCTCACTATTAATGAGTTTGACGGTTTCCAGTAACTCTTTTCTAAAGTCTGACAGATGTCCTTCTATTTTTATGACACCTGATTCATTCTCCTTGTAAAAATTAACATTGATTTTTTCTGAACCAAGAGCTATGAGCTCTTCTATAAGTTTTTTAACAAGAAAGGATATTTTATCAAAATCGCCCCATTTTTGAAAAGCTATTATTTCTTCATCAAAACTAACAATATCACTACTAATTAAGGATTTTAATCGTTTGGCTATCATGTTTAGATCAAAAATATGCAACTCCGCCTCATCTCCAGAACCAATTCTGTTTAAACTGCAAAGATCATCTTTGATAATTTTAATTTTATTTTTTGCAGCCAGCAGCTTTTCAAAAAATGCCTTCTTTTCCACTTCAGAAAAAGTTGTATCTTTGATATTTAGATATTCTATGTATCCATCGCACACCGTTAACGAAGATGACAGATTTTCACAGATATTCTGAATAATCTTTTTCTTCTGCCTATCTTCCCATTTAAAAATAGCATTTTTCTGAAATATATCATCGGTAACCAGTTCAGATACTTTTGCAGGAGCTGCTGATGTTGTATTTTTTGTTTCTATCTTGCTAAAAAATTCAATATTTGACAGGTATACAGCTATCTGGTTACCCACTGCTTCAAAAAACCTTATCTCCTCTTCTTCAAAATCGCTCTCTGATTGCTTAAAACCCAGCAGGGTGCCAAGATACATATTCTGAAACACCAGAGGTAACCATAGAGTTGAGAGATCCTCAAATTTCAGTTTGCTGAGCTTTTTAACATTTTTAACGCTTACAAGCCCTGTCCTTTTCCAGTCGATAATCTTATCAAGCCAGTAATTAATCTTTTTATTTTCTGCAAGACTAAGCTTTCTATCGCGGTTTTCAATCAACTCTCCCTTGAAAATACCTTCACAGGATAATATTATGGATACATCTGTAGCTTTAATTAGCCTTCTAAGCTCATAGGATACATATTCAAGCACATTTTTATAGGGTATATTGCTTAAAAATGCCTGTGTAATATTAAATATAGCAGTAATCTCATTTACCTTGTTTCTAAGCTCCGTAACATCCTGAAGAATGATAAACATTCCAGAATAGAGCCCCTTTTCATTGAGAACGTTATAAAAGGATAGATGAAAGGTCTTTTTAAGATGGGTGATTACTAAGGACTCTTTGGCGGATTTTTTCTCCATTTTAAGCTTAAAGATAGAATCCTTTACCTCTGGAAAATTTTCATATTTGAATATATCTTCAATCTTTCTACCTACCACATCCTGCTCAGAGAGCTTAAGGTGTTTGCAGAAAGAATCATTTACAAATAGTATCTTCCCGTCTTCATCCAGCTGAACAACACCTTCAATTAGATTTTTAAAGATAGCGGAGTGATTCAGCTCAGTTCTCAAAAGCTCTCTTACTATCTGACGGGGATAGATATCAGTCAAACCAAATATTTTTTTCTCATTATCTTGAATGAGCTTTTCAATGTTGGGGATTACTTCCTCAAAGATCTCTTTCATCTTTTCGAGAGGACCTTTAGCTATAAATAGATCGGC
>JBEQAF010000022.1:6303-28030 GCA_041640455.1 bacterium | reverse complement strand
CCCAGACTAACCATAGTCGCAGGGGTATCCATAGCTATGGCGCTGAAAAATTTTGATATTAACGTTCAGCTTAAATGGCCTAATGACCTTATGATCTCCAGCAGAAAGATTGGCGGAATTCTTTCAGAGCTTTATTCTGAGGGACAGGATGTATTGTATGTAATTCTTGGGGTTGGGATCAATGTAAATACACATAGGCGGGAATTCCCGATAGATTTGAAAAATATAGCCGGCTCTATATACTCGGAAACCAAAAAAAATATAGATAGACGTGAACTATTTATTGAAATCTTAAGAGATTTTCAGAACAGATATAATGATTTTATTAAAAATGGTGGAGAATTATCTGAAACAAAAAATATATGGGAAAATATTGCCTTTGGAAAGGACAGGGATTTTTATATTACCACCGGAACAGAAAAAGAACTGGGAAAGGTTTTGGGGCTAAATGATGATGGTGCGCTTATAGCTGATATTGACGGAGTAAGAAGGTGTATCTATGCAGGTGAAATTTTGTTAAATCCCAAGGAGGACAGATGTTTTTCGCCATAGATGTGGGGAATACGCATATTGCCTGCGGTTTGTATAAAAAGGATGAGCTGGTTGCCACCTTTAGAGTTAGGACAGAAAAGAACAGAACAGCTGATGAGCTCGGTATGCTTTTTATTAGCTTTTTTAACCATTTCAGGATTAATGTTAATCAGGTTGAGGGAATAGCAATCTCCAATGTGGTTCCGCCGTTAACACTAACGCTTTGCATTATGTGCAGAAAATATTTTCAGAAAGAGCCCTTTTTTATAGGTCCCGGCATAAAAACAGGTATGCCCATTCTTTATGACAACCCCAAAGAGGTTGGGGCAGACAGAATAGTTAATGCTGTTGCGGCTTATAAAATATATAAAAAACCGCTTGTGGTAATTGACTTTGGAACTGCAACAACCTTTGACTGTGTTAGTAGAAAAGGTGAGTATATTGGAGGGGTCATAATTCCAGGGATTGAGATATCACTGGAAGCACTGGCAGAAAAAACAGCAAAGCTTCCCAAGATTGAGCTGGTTACGCCTGAGAGGGTTATTGGCAAGAGCACCATCTCAGCGATTCAGTCAGGCATTATATTTGGTTATGCGGGTATGATTGATGCCATTTGTGGCAAAATCTCCAGTGAGATGAAGGAGAAAAATATAGTTTTTATAGCAACCGGCGGGCTTGCTAATGTTATTGCCAAAGAGACCAGTTATATTCAGGATGTAAAGCCAGATCTAACCTTGCAGGGGCTAAAACTGCTTTATGATATGAACAGGGATGCTTGATTATAATATAATTAAAAGGAGGGTTTATGGCAGATTTTGAGAAGAAATGGAATATTGCTTTAGTGGCTCATGGAGGCGCAGGAAAGACCACGCTGGCAGATTGTATGCTGTTTAACGCCAAAGTTACCGATAAATTAGGTAGAGTTGATGATGGTACATCAAATTTTGACTTTGAACCGGAAGAGATTTCGAGAAAGATAAGTATCTCTTCAGCCTTTAACCATTTTAATTGGAATAAATGTTATATAAACGTTCTTGATACACCAGGTTATGCAAACTTTATAATTGATTCCGAGTTTTGTCTCAAGGCTTCTACTGGTGCGGTTGTTATTATAAGCGCCATCTCAGGTGTGAAGGTTGAAACCCATACCATCTGGGAGCTACTGGAAGAATGGCATATTCCCCGTATTGCCTTTGTAAGTAAGATGGACAGAGAGAGAGCTCATTTTCTGAAGGCTGTTGATGATATGGAGAAGGAGCTGAAGGTTGTTCCTGTTCCTGTTCAGATACCCATCGGTAAGGAGGCAGATTTTAAAGGGCTGGTTGACCTAGTTAAAATGGAGGCATATTTGTTTGATGATAACGGTTCAGGAACTTTTAAAAAAATAGCCATACCAAATGATATGGAATCAGAAGTACAGAGACTCAGGGACTTTCTTATTGAAAAAGTTGCAGAAGTTAATGATGAGCTTACTGAGAAATATCTTGAAGGAAAAGAGATAACTCAGGAAGAGCTTATTGCGGGACTTAAATTTGGCGCTCAGACCCACCAGTTTATACCCGTACTGTGTGGCTCGGCGTATAAAAATATAGGCGTATCCCATCTGCTTGATTATGTAACAATGCTACTCCCGTCGGCAGATGAGGTACCAGATACGGTTGGCATCAACCCTTTAACTAAGAAGGAAGAGCGCAGAAAGCGTGTGCCGGATGCACCCTTTTCAGCACTGGTTTTTAAAACCATAGTTGATACTTTTACTGGCAAGGTATCAATCATGCGCGTTTTTTCCGGAAAGATCAGCTCTGAATCTACTATCTTTAACTCTTCAAGGGGGATAAAGGAGAAGATAGGCTCTCTGGCTATCATTGAAGGTAAAAAGTTTAAAAACGTTCCCCAGGCTATGGCAGGAGACATAGTGGCAATTCTGAAATCAAAGGATATTAAAACTGGTGATACACTATGCGATGAAGCTAATCCTATAGTTTATAGTGCCCCAGATATTCCTGAACCGGTCATATCCTTTGCGGTAGTTCCTAAAACAAGGAATGATGAAGATAAACTTAGTCAGTCCATTCAGAAAATAATAGATGAAGATCCTACAGTAAGCTTTGTTATGAATGAGCAGACAAAAGAATTTTTATTGTCAGGCACAGGGCAGACCCATATAGAGGTAATACTGGAAAGACTTAAGAGAAAATATGGGGTTGAGGTTGAACTGAAAACACCCAAAGTGCCTTATAAGGAGACCATTAAAGGCAGGGCACAGGTTCAGGGTAAATATAAAAAGCAGTCTGGTGGAAGAGGTCAGTATGGTGACTGCTGGATAGAGATTGAGCCGCTACCAAGAGGCGCTGGTTTTGAGTTTGTAGATCGTATAGTAGGCGGTGTAATACCAAAACAGTATATTCCAGCTGTTGAAAAGGGTATTGTTGAGGCGATGGCAGAAGGGATTCTTGCTGGATTTCCGGTGGTGGATGTTAAGGTTACCCTTTATGACGGCTCCTTTCATCCCGTTGATTCATCAGAAATGGCATTTAAAATTGCCGGTTCGCTGGCATTTAAAAAAGCAGCCCAGATGGCAAATCCTGTATTGCTTGAACCCATAATGAATCTTGAAGTCATCTGTCCCGATGAGTTTATGGGGGATGTTATAGGAGATATTAACAGTAAAAGAGGGCATGTGGTTGGTGTGGAGCCAAAGGCAAATAATCAGATTATAAGGGCGAAGGTTCCCATGTCTGAGATTCTTAAATACGCAAACGACTTAAAATCTCTAACCAGTGGCAGGGCTATGTTTACGGTCAGGTTCTCCCATTACGAAGAGGTGCCAACTCATTTAAGCGAAAAGATCATTCAACAAGCAAATAAAGAAAAACAGGAAAGCAATCAGTGAAACTTTCTGAAGTAGGAGAAAAGTTATTAAAGGACAATAATAAAGAGATTAATAAGATGGTGCTGGAGGGGCAGTTTCCCCTCCAGATTAATGAGCTTATATACATAGTATCGGCGTATGCGATT
Organism: bacterium; assembly: GCA_041640455.1. Classification (GTDB taxonomy): domain Bacteria; phylum CALINM01; class CALINM01; order CALINM01; family CALINM01; genus JAOAGA01. The sequence goes on along the minus strand of JBEQAF010000022.1, from coordinate 24,481 downwards.
GAGAACAGAAATGGGCTGAGAGAAGACTGTTTTAAAAATCTTAAGGAGACACCGAGACAGTATATTATCAATTTTGTTAAACAGGATATTCCAGATAAATTTCTTTATCTAATCGCTTATCTTTTTCAGAACGATCTGGATGTGCTGGCTGAAATCTTTTCCAACAAAAATACTCCAGCAGGACTTTTTGAAAAGTTTTCTACTGTTAAAAATCAGGAACTACTGAGAATTATTTTGAAAAATGAAGAGGTCTGGACAAAAAATCAGGTGATAATTAATAATCTGCTAAATAATCCAGAACTCCCTGTGGAGTATTATGATAAGATCAGCTTCCACGTAATTAAAAAGGTAACCGAGACAGTAGATATACAGAAGCCAGTTTTTACAAAGAAAGAGGAGGAAGAGCATAAGGAGCTCATAGAAAATGTAGCAGAAGATGATGAAGAAAAAAAGAGAAGCATAGCCGGTAAGATTGCTAAACTATCTGTGGCTGAAAAAATCAAATTTGCCCTTATGGGGAATAAAGAGGTTAGAGGTATTCTGATAAAAGATAGTAACAAACTGGTTTCTACAGCAGTACTGAAAAATCCGAGAATAACCGAGGGGGAAGTGGTTAAGATATCTCAGGATAAAAATCTGCCTGACGAGATAATAAGGGCTATAGCTTCAAATAAAAACTGGATTCAGAGCTACAGTATCAAGCTTAACCTGATATATAATCCCAAAACGCCTATCCCCATTTCTATCAAGTTTTTATCCTCCATATCCAATAAGGATCTCGAAAAGATTTCCAAAAGCAGAAATGTTTCATCGGTTATCACTACAGCCGCAAGAAAGATTCTGGTTCAAAGGAGCAAGTGATGGCTTTTATAAATTATATAAACAAAGAGATAAATGCCAAAATAGTCTATTATGGACCGGGATTATCAGGAAAAACAACTAACATAATATATATTCACAAAAAACTTACACCAGAAAGCAGGGGTAAACTGGTGAGTCTGGCAACCCAGACAGATAGAACATTATTTTTCGATTTTTTACCAATAAGCATAGGCGAGATAAACGGTTATAAGGTAAGATTTCACCTTTATACTGTACCGGGACAGATCTTTTATAATACTACAAGAAAGATGGTGCTAAAGGGTGTAGATGGGATAGTTTTTGTTGCAGACTCTCAGAAGCAGATGCTTGAGGATAACATAGAGAGCCTGAAAAATCTGGAAGAAAATCTCAATGACTATGGAATTGATATAAAAGAGATCCCCATGGTTATTCAGTACAATAAACGAGATCTTGAGAATGCAATGGATATTGAAGATCTACATATTCATCTTAACAAATATAAAGCGCCCTTTTTTACTGCCGTTGCTACCGAAGGGAAGGGAGTTCTTGAAACGCTTATGGCTATCTGTAAGATGGTGATAAAAAAGCTGAAAGAGCATGATGAAAAAAAAGAATTCGGTCTTGAGGAAGAAAAGGAAAAAGCTAAGGAAAAAGTAGGGGATCAAGCAGCCTATCTGCCAGAGGACTACAGCGATGCGGCGCTTGAAATTCTGGACGGAATAATTAAAGAAGATACACCACAGGAAGAAAAAACTATCGTGGAGACCTCTGTCTCTGATGATATTCTCTCAGATATAGAGGAGATGGAAGAGATAAAGGAGCCCGAAAAAAAGGATTTTGATATCAGAACCTTCGATAAGGATATATTTGAAAGAAAAGCATTAACAGCCGATATATGCCCCAACAAAACTGAGCTTGACAAGCTTGATCTTGCCATAGAAACACCGCTTATCAACGGAAAGGATATAGAAATACCTTTGCTTATAAATTCTGGAGATAAAAAAAGATCAATAAAAATAAGGCTAAAAATAGAGATTGAGGAGTATTTATGAATAATGTGGCTCTTTATGGTAGCTCTCAGAAGATACTTGACCTTTATTTGAGAATGAAGGATGACAGAAATGTGAAAGTGGAGATACTCATAGACAGGGATAAAAAACTTACCAATACGGGAGAGCTAAAATGGAAGACCATTATATATGATCTGACGGAGCTGAAGCATCATGGCAATAAAATTTTTGCTATCATAAATGTTGACAATGATCCTGAACTGACTGAAAAACTAAGATCACTTAATCTTTCGGATATCAAGATTATCAGCGGTACCTCAGCAGATTTTCTGTATAGGGGTCAGGAAAATAAGGATCTACAGATAATTACAGGAGAATTAAAAAATATAGCTGATAATCTATCCATGCTCTTTGACAAGGAAAAACTGCTTGATGAGATATTAAGATTTCTTTGCGATAAAACAGGAGCAACCAGAGGATCCATAATGTTGTTTGATAAGAAAGAGAAAGTTTTAAAGGTTGCTATGGCTTATGGTATTGACAGGGTTCTCTGGGATTTTATAAAGACACCGCTTGGTGAAGGTATAGCAGGTAAGGTGGTAGAAAACAAGGAGCCCATAATAATCTCGGGCAGCCCTGATGACAAAACTTTTAAAAAAATTAGAAAAAGAGAGGATATTAAATCTGCCATATGTGTACCGCTTTTAAAAGAGAATGAAGTGGTAGGAGTAATCAATCTGTCAAGCAATGCTGATATAAATGCCTTTTCTGAAAAGGATCTGGACTTTTTAAGAGGTGTCTCAGATGTGATAGGAAACATTCTGTTCGCCTCAAAAAAATTTTCTGAGTTTAAAGAAGATTCGGAAAGATATAAGATATTTTCTGAAATCTCTCAGATATTATCTCTTAAACTGCCTATATATGACAGGGTGGTAAAGATCATTGATTACTTATATGAAAATTTTTCAGTTTATACATCCATAGTGATGTGTTCTGATAACTATGGCTTTGAGGTTGTGGCTACCAATTACCCTATATATGATACGGCAGATATTATATCGGATAATACTATCGAAAACTGGGTATATAAGAATAAAAAAGAGGTTATCTTTCTTGAACCTGAAAAGGATTTTTTCAGAGGTTATGCTGCTTTCCCTCTAATGGTAGATGATAACTGCTTTGGTATAGTTAGCTTTATAAATTATAAAACCGATGGAGTAGTAAGCATTGAGTTTCTTAAAGATCTTGTTCTTAACCTCTCTCAATTGCTGTCTCTGGTTTATCACAAGGAAGAGATGGCAGAGCAGAGCCGCTTCAGAGATTTTACCGAAGAGCTTACCGCAGAACTAAGTCTCATGGAAGACAAGGTATCCTTTTTCAACTATCTGTTAAAAAGATTATGCGATGAGCTATCCTGCTCGGTAGCTTTTGTCAGGGTTTATGATGAGGAAAAAAAGGCATATATTGTTAAGGACTGTATTGGTTTTGAAAATATTGTGAGCAAAGATTTTTTTCAGATAGACCGTGACCTTACAAGAAAGGTTTTAAAATCAAAGTCAGCCCTATTTGTAAGAAATACGATTAAGGACAGGGAATATGGTTATCTGGCTCCTACTCTTAGCTCCTTTATTATCTATCCCTTTATGGTGAATAAGGATATAGAAGCCTGTTTTTCCTTTTATAACAAAAAGGGGACAAGCAAGATAAGATCCTTTTCTGCTCAGGATTTAAAAATAATTCAGGATGTGTTCTCCAGGTCTCTATCCATACTTCAGGATCTTGATAGGAAACTTACCAGCTCTTTTGAAAATTATACAGACCTCGTAACTGGACTTCCCAATTTTAGATATTTTGAAAAAAGGGTCTATGAGGAGATTGCGAGAGCCAAAAGACATAATAAAAGGGTAGTTTTACTGGTAATTGAACTACAAAACTATGAAAGATTTCTGGAGGCTTACGGTAAAAAATTCACCGATGAGATTATTAAGAAAGTAGCCTTTGAGCTCAGGGAAAAAATCAGAAGCTTTGAAGTTGTGGCAAGACTTAATGATAACAAGTTTGGTATAATACTTGTTGATGCCGATGAAAAGGCTCTTGAGGTTATATTCAGGCTAAAAAAGGTCTTTGACAAAATGGCCTTTGATCCCAAGAATCTACTTAAAGGCAATGTGTGCATAAGATTTGGTTACTCAAGGTTTCCCGATGACGGGGAAGAGTATGATGAACTGATAGTCAAGGCAAACCATATCAGGGGGTAATTATATATGGAAGGAAAAGTTTTATCTATAAACATTTCTGAAAAAAAGTCAGTTAAAAAAAAGCCGGTAGAAGAGGCTGTGCTCATTCAAGATAAGGGGCTGGAACATGACGCCCATGCAGAAGGAGGAATAAGACAGGTTAGCCTTCTTGCCGTTGAAAGCATTGAAAAGATGAGACAGCTCGGGCTCGATGTAAACCCCGGTGATTTTGCTGAAAATATTACAACCGAAGGGATAGATCTGCTTTCTCTTCCTCTGGGGACAAGGATTCAGATAGGCGAAACAGTTCTTGAGGTTACCCAGCATGGAAAGATCTGTCACACCAGATGCAATATCTATAAAACCGTGGGCGACTGTGTTATGCCAAAAGAAGGTATTTTCTGCAAAATATTAAAGGGTGGTCTGATTAAAAAGGGATATTCTGTCAAAGTGGTTAAATAATGCGTTCCTTCAATTTTGAAAACATAACTGAAAATCTGCCTTTCGGAACCATATACCTTAGCTCTAATCTGGTTACCTATGTAAATTCTGCAGTGGAAAACATACTGGGGATATCGAAAAAAAAGGTACTGGAATCAGGCCTGGATAATCTTAGGTTTCCTAAAAAGGTGATAGATCTATACTATAAGTCAAAGCTGGATAACAAGACATTAAAACTTTACGAAGAGCCTTTTATTAATTATCTCGGCAATAAATACCTGCTTAATTTTTATTTTATCCCCATATCCGTTAAGCCCGATCAGTTTCTTATCGTTGTTGAAGACTGTTCTTTTCTAAAATCCATGGAGTCATCCAAATATGAAAGACAAAGCATAGAAAAGCTTTCTGTGCTCTTTGCAAGTATGGCTCATGAGATAAAAAATCCCTTAGGCGTAATAAAGGGTATATCTCAGCTTATAATGATGGAAAACAAGATAAAAGATGACGAATCTTTCCGAATAATATTCTCCGAGATAGAGCGGATAGAAAAGATTATTCAGGATCTGCTTGATTATTCCAATACCCAGCTGGTAAAATTGGAACAGCTAAGTATTATTGATATTATTGACGAGTCAACAAGAAATCTCTTGCCCCATATAAAAGAGAAAAACCTGCTTGTTTTAAAGGAGTACGATACCACCATACCGAGAATATACGGCGATAGGGAGAGTTTATATAAGGCAATTTTTAATATCATAAAAAATGCAGTGGAGGCGTCATATACTGGTGGCACAATAAATATTAAGGTCAGATTTGTGGTAGACATAAAATATAAGGAGAATGACAAAGATTACAATTACCTGCTTATTGAGGTATTGGATACGGGGGAGGGTGTTAAGGAGGAAGATCAGCACAAACTGTTTACGCCTTTTTTTACCACCAAACAAAAAGGGACAGGGCTTGGTTTGGTTTATACCCAGAAGGTTATAATGGAGCACAAGGGCTTTATGCGAATTAAAAGTGAATATAAAAAAGGCACTACAGTAAGCCTGTATATACCAATGAAAGGTGTAAAATGAAAAAAGAGGATGTAAAAATACTGGTTATAGATGATGAAAAAAATATTTGCTGGCTACTGAAAAAACTTTTTAGTCAGAAGGGTTATTTTGTAACAGAAGCGCTTAGCGGAAAAGAAGCCCTTAAAAAGATAGAGGATGAACAGTTTAATCTGATATTTCTTGACATTATTATACCCGATATATCTGGCTTTCAGATACTTGACAAGATAAATACTATCCCCAATCATCCGCCTACGGTGATTATGACAGCCCAGAGCACCATGAAAAATGCCGTTGAGGCTATGAAAAGAGGAGCCTACGATTACATTACAAAACCGTTTAATCTTGAAGATATTGAAAAGATAGCCCAGAAGGCTCTCGAGACCTACTCCAGATCTCGCAGAAATGTGGTAAAAACTATTGAAAGTAAAAAACATAGTGATGTGGAAGATGACATCTTCATGGTGGGCAAGTCTTCGGCAATGAAAGAAATTTTTAAACTAATTGGAAAGATTGCAGACAGTGACGCAACAGTACTTATTCAGGGTGAGAGGGGGACAGGTAAAGAGCTGGTTGCAAAGGCAATACATTTAAACAGTAAAAGATCAGGTAATCCTTTTGTATCAGTTAATTGCGCTGCTATTCCGAAAGATCTGCTTGAGAGTGAGCTTTTTGGCTATGAAAAAGGTGCATTTACTGGCGCAAATGAGAGAAAGATAGGTAAATTTGAGCTTGCAAATAGCGGTGTGCTGTTTTTAGATGAGATAGGCGATATGCCTACTGAGCTTCAGGCAAAAATTTTAAGAGTTCTTGAAGAAAAGGAGATTGTTCCCATAGGAGGCACAAAGCCCATTAAGATTGATGTGAAAATAGTAGCAGCCACAAATCAAGATCTGATTGAGCTTATAAAAAATAAGGCATTCAGAGCCGATCTTTTTGACAGACTCAATCAGATACCTATATATATACCCCCTTTAAGAGATAGAAAGGAAGATATTCAAGAGCTGGTAAAATACTTTTTGAAAAAATTTTCTAAAGATATTTCGGTAAAAAAGGATATTACCGATGATGCAATCCATCTTCTAATGGCTTATGACTGGCCAGGAAATGTAAGAGAGCTTCAGAATACTATCAAAAGGGCATTTCTCATATCTCCCAATGAGGTGCTTGATAAGTCTGACTTCAGATTTCTCACCAAAGGAGAGCCCAGTAAGGAGATAGTTAAAGAACTATCACTGGAAGAGATGATAAGCTGGAAACTTGATGAGGTGGTAAGATTTTTAAATACCGGACAGATAAGAAATGTTTATGACTTTGTTATCTCTCAGGTTGAAAAGCCGCTAATAGAAAAGATTTTAGCCATGACCAGAGGGAATCAGATTAAAGCAGCAGACATACTGGGTATTAACCGAAATACCTTAAGAAAAAAGATAAAACTATATAAACTGACCTGCAAAGAGTTTAAGAAAAATCAAAAAAGTTAGTCAGCTTGAGAAGATATTAAAATTTGGAGTCAGAAATGGGTAAAAGCTTTTATACTATCAGCTTTGACGGAGAAAGGGTCTCCATGTTAGACCAGAGACTTCTCCCAGAAAAAGAGATCTACTATGAATATGAAGATTATAAAGAGGTTGCAAGGGCTATAAAGGATATGATTATAAGAGGAGCCCCGGCTATAGGTATAGCTGCCGCATTTGGTATTGCTCTGGGGGCAAAGAATATAAAAACTCTAAATCGTGAGGTTTTTCAAAAAGAATTCTATCAGATACTGGATGAGTTCTCAAAAACAAGACCTACAGCAGTAAATCTTTTCTGGGCTATAAACAGGATGAAAAGAACCTTTGATGAGAGCCCCTGTCTGTCCATTAACGAGATTAAGGATGAGCTTGTGGCAAAGGCGAAAAGGATTTACGAGGAAGATATATTAATCTGTAAAAATATTGGTGAGTATGGAAGAGGGCTTATAAAAGATGGTGATGCCATTTTAACCCATTGCAATGCCGGCGCTTTAGCCACATCTGAATATGGAACGGCGCTTTCTGTGATCAGGGCTGCTTATCAGGAAGGTAAAGGTATTTCAGTTTTTGCCGACGAGACAAGACCTTATCTTCAGGGTGCAAGATTAACCGCATGGGAGCTTTCAAAAGATGGCATTCCTGTTACGGTAATCTGTGATAATATGGCAGGCTATATTATGTCTCAAAGGAAGATTAATTTAGTAATAGTAGGTGCCGATAGAATTGCTGCAAACGGAGACACAGCAAACAAAATAGGCACTTATTCAGTGGCTGTACTGGCTAAATATCATAATATCCCTTTTTATGTGGCAGCACCATTGTCAACAATAGATATAAATACCCCGGATGGTTCAAAAATCCCAATAGAGTTAAGAAGTGAGGAGGAGATAAGAGTTTTTAACAGTAAAAAGCTTGTACCCGATGAAGCCATGGTCTATAATCCTTCTTTTGATGTAACACCATGGCAGCTAATATCAGCCATAATAACTGAAAAAGGTATTTTATATCCGCCTTTTGATAAATCAATAGAAGGAATTATGGCTGCCAGATAGGATTTATTTTGTATTTTAATTGTTATCAAACATTTTTTTTAGTATCATTAATAGGATTTAAACATTTCAAGGAGGCAAAATATCTATGAGTCACAAAAAACGTTTCCTATTTACTTCTGAGTCTGTTACGGAAGGACATCCTGATAAAGTGGCAGACCAGATATCAGATGCGGTTCTGGATGCAATGCTTGAACAGGACAAAAATTCAAGAGTAGCCTGTGAGACACTTGTTACAACGGGGCTGATATTTGTTGCTGGTGAGATTACATCAAAAGCAATTGTCAATATTCCTGATCTTGCAAGGTCAGTTGTTAAGGATATTGGCTATAATGAGCCAGAGCTTGGCTTTGATTCGGAAAACTGTGCTGTTATAACTTCCATAGACAGGCAATCGCCTGACATAGCTCAGGGGGTTGATGAAGGCAGGGGGCTTTATGAAGAGCAGGGGGCAGGAGATCAGGGGCTTATGTTTGGCTATGCATCGGATGAAACAGATGCCTTTATGCCTATGCCCATATATCTGGCTCATAAACTTTCTATGAGACTTGCAGAGGTCAGAAAGAAAAAAATACTTGATTTTGTCAAACCGGATGGGAAATCTCAGGTTACAATTGAATATGTAGACGGAAAACCAAAGAGAGTTGAGGCTGTTGTTATATCTACACAGCATTCGGCTGATGTGACCTACAAAAAGATTAAGGAGTCAATAATTGAAGAGGTTATTAAAAAGATAATCCCTGCTGAAATGATGGATAAGAAAACTAAAATTTATGTCAATCCTACTGGAAGATTTGTAATCGGTGGACCTAAGGGTGATACGGGGCTTACAGGCAGAAAGATTATCGTTGATACCTATGGCGGTGTTGGCAGTCACGGAGGAGGCGCCTTTTCAGGAAAAGATCCTTCAAAGGTTGATAGAACCGCATCATACATGGCAAGACACGTGGCAAAAAATATTGTTGCAGCAGGACTGGCAAAAAAATGCGAGATACAGGTAGCATATGCAATAGGAGTTGCCAAGCCAGTATCCATAATGGTAGATACTAAAGGAACAGGCATTATGCCCGATATAGAGATCGAGAATATTGTGAATAAACTCTTTGATTTCAGACCCAAAGCAATGATTGAATACCTGAATCTTAAAAGACCTATTTTTAGAAAAACAGCAGCCTATGGTCATTTTGGTAGAAACGACAAGGATTTCGTCTGGGAAAGTATTCACAGGGTTAAAGAGATTAAAAAATTAATTAAATAGAAAGGACAGACTATGAAAAAGAATAATAATTATCATGTTAAAGATCTTGCTCTGGCTGAAAAAGGAAGGCTTAGAATCGAATGGGCTGCTCAGAGTATGCCTGTTTTGAAGCAGATAAAGGAAAGATTCAAAAAAGAAAAGCCGCTGAAAGGAAAAAAAATTGCCGCCTGCTTACACGTAACGACTGAAACAGCCTATCTTATGCAGGTATTGAAGGATGGCGGTGCGGAGGTTGCTCTTTGTGCTTCTAATCCCTTAAGTACTCAGGATGATGTAGCCGCATCGCTGGTAAAAAATGATAAGATTGCTGTTTTTGCCATAAAGGGCGAAGACAATCAGACCTATTACAGTCATATTGAAGCGGTTTTAAAAATAAACCCCCATATAACTATGGATGATGGAGCAGACCTTGTTTCTGTTCTTCATAAAAGCCAAAAAAATCTGTTAAAAAACATAATAGGTGGAACAGAAGAGACAACCACAGGGGTAATAAGACTTAAAAGTATGGCAAAAAATAAGGTACTTAAATATCCCATAATTGCTGTAAATGACGCCAATACAAAGCATATGTTTGATAATAGATATGGAACCGGTCAGAGCACCATAGATGGAATAATCAGAGCCACAAACAGGCTTTTAGCTGGTTCAATATTTGTGGTTTCAGGATACGGTTGGTGTGGTAAGGGGCTTGCCATGAGAGCAAGGGGGATGGGAGCTCGAGTGGTTGTTACTGAGGTTGATCCTTTAAAAGCCCTTGAAGCTGTTATGGATGGTTATGAGGTAATGTCAATGAAAGAGGCTGCAAAAATTGGTGATATATTTTGCACCGTCACAGGCAACACATCGGTTATAAGGAAAGAGCATTTTGAAATTATGAAAGATGGTGCCATTGTCTCCAATTCAGGGCATTTCAATGTAGAGATAGACCTTGATGCCCTGAAAAAGCTGGCAAAGTCTGTAAGAACCATCAGAGATTTTGTGGACGAATATACCTTGAAGGACGACAGAAGAATTAATGTTTTAGGCGAAGGCAGACTTATAAATCTTGCTTCAGCTGAGGGACATCCAAGCTCTGTTATGGACATGAGCTTTGCCAATCAGGCATTAAGTGTGGAATATATTATAAAAAATGCAAAGAAGATGAAAAATGATGTCTATTCAGTACCTGAGGAGATAGATAAAGCTATCGCCGCATTAAAACTTAAAAGTATGGGTATTAATATTGATACGCTGACCAAAGAGCAGGCAAAATATCTTGAAAGCTGGGAAGAGGGCACATAGTAAATAGGGGCTTAAAAGCCCCTTTCTTCTTTAAAGGGATTTTTTATAGTTTTCCCAGTCTTTATTAAACCTTTCCAGACCAATATCTGTTAAAGGATGCTTTATCAGTTGCATAAGAGTGGAGTAGGGGATAGTGGCTATATGTGCCCCTATTAGTGCTGCTTCCACTACATGCATGGGATTTCTTATGCTGGCAACTATTACCTCTGTTTCGTAGCCGTAGTTTTCGTAAATAGTCATTACCTGTTCAATTAGATCCATCCCTCTTTGTGAAATATCATCAAGTCTACCTATGAATGGGCTTGCATAATTAGCCCCTGCCTTTGCTACCAGAAGAGCCTGTGTAGGTGAAAAGATAAGAGTGGCATTGGTCTTGATACCTTCGGAGGACAATTTTTTTATTACCTTTAATCCCTCTTCAGTGGTGGGTACCTTTATTACCACATTATCTGCAAGTTTAGCAAGCTTTTTAGCCTCTTTTACCATGCCATCAGCATCGCTGGCTGTAACTTCCAGATTAACAGGATATTTAACCTCCTTTAAGATCTCCTTTACCAGTTCGTTAAAAGGTTTTTTCTCTTTGGCTATAAGTGATGGGTTGGTGGTAACTCCATCAATAAGCCCGAGAGCATTGCATTTTTTTATCTCTTCAATATTGGCTGTGTCAATAAAAAACTTCATAAACCCTCCGTTTTATGATAAGATTATCAATATATATTTTAAAACATATATTTTTATGAAATTCAGATTTATATTATCAAATAATTTAGCTAAAATGTTAAGAAAAATTTGTCAAAAATAAGGGGAAATTTATGAAGCGAGAGATATTCATTATAGAAGGGCTTCATTGCGCCTCCTGTGTTAATAGACTTCAGACTAAATTGCTTGCAGAAGAAGGGATATCTGAAGCATCTGTAAACCTTGCTTCCAGAAAGGCACATATAACTTATGATCCTGATATTATTGGTAGGAAGGGGATTATAAAGGCAGTAGAAGCTGCAGGCTATAAAGCAGTTGATGTAGTGGACTATATGGAGGGTAATGAGGAAAGGAGCAAAAAAATAAATTTTATATTGTCTGCAATTTTTTCGCTCCCACTTTTGCTGATCACTATGGCAGAACATTTTGGCTTATATAAAATGTTCTCTTCTGATCTTAATAATGCAGTTTTTCAGATACTATTGAGCACACCGGTTTTGTTCTTTGGAAGAGAGTTTTATCTTAACGGTATCAAAAGTCTGATAAGATCAAAAACTGCTACTATGGATACACTTGTTGCTCTCGGCACAGGAGTGGCATATCTATATAGCCTATTTGTAAGTATTATGATTTTTCTTAATAAAGAAGGTTATGATAGTATGCATCTATATTTTGAGACCTCAGCGGTGCTAATAACTTTTATTCTGCTCGGCAGGTATCTGGAATCAAAGGCGAGAGGCAAGACTTCTGAGGCTATTAAGAAACTTATTCAGCTTTCTCCAAAAGAGGCTACTGTAATAAGAGATGGCAAGGAGAATATTATCCCCATATCGGAAGTTATAACAGGAGATCTGGTGATAGTAAAGTCTGGACAGCAAATACCTGTTGATGGAGTCATAACAGAGGGGTACTCATCGGTTGATGAATCTATGATAACAGGTGAAAGTATACCTGTAGAAAAAAAACCTGGTGATAATGTGATTGCAGGCACTATAAATAAGATGGGAGCTTTAAAAATTTTAGCAAGGTCAGTGGGACAGAATACCATGCTTGCTCAGATTATAAGACTTGTTGATGAAGCACAGAGCTCAAAGGCGCCTATTCAGAAACTGGCTGATAAGATAAGCAGTGTTTTTGTTCCAACTGTTGTTTTTATAGCCCTTTTGAGTTTTTTTATCTGGAAATTTTTTGGATTTGACACATATTTTGCCATTAAGACAATGATATCGGTTTTAATAATTGCCTGTCCCTGTTCATTAGGACTGGCAGCACCTACCGCAGTTATTGTAGGAACCGGTATGGGAGCAGAACGAGGGATACTATTTAAAAATGCTGAAAGTATAGAAAAGCTCTCTCAGATTGACACTATAGCACTGGATAAGACGGGAACCTTAACATCAGGAAAACCTAATATAATAGAGATAAAAACAGAAATGGACAGGCATCTTTTTTTAAAATATGTGGCATCCCTTGAAAGAGTATCCATGCATCCTCTGTCAGAACCAATATTAAGGGCTTATAATAGCAATGATTTTTTTGAAGTAAAGAATTTTCAGACCCATCCGGGTAAGGGCATATCAGGTGAGATAGATGGTAAGTTTATTTACATCGGTTCAAGCAGTTTTTTGACAGAAAACGGCTTTGAACTCAATGAAACTGTTGATGAAGCTTATAGCTATATTTTTATTGGCATAGAATATGAATATAGAAAAAAATATATAGGTTATGTTTCGTTTTTTGACAATATAAAGGATGATGCGCTAAACTTCGTAACAAAAATTAAGGAGCTGGGAATTAAAGTTGTAATGATAACAGGAGATAATGAAAAAGTTGCAGAAAAAGTGGCTAAAACACTTAATATAACAAGATACTGGTCAAAAGTTTTACCTAATGAAAAGCAGAATATCATAACTGAGTTAAAAAATGTTGGTCATCGAGTAGCCATGATTGGCGATGGTATCAATGACGCCCCTGCTCTTGCCAGTGCCCATGTGGGGATAGCTTTCAGTTCAGGTACAGATATAGCAGTGGAGGCTGGAGATCTGGTTATTACAAATCAGAATCTTATGACTATCTACAGGGCTCTGCAGTTAAGCAGAATTATAATTAATAAGATAAAACAGAATTTTTTCTGGGCTTTTATATATAACTCATTGGGAATCCCCATATCCGCTGGTATACTATATCCCTTTTTCGGAGTTTTATTAAATCCCATGTTTGCGGGTATGGCTATGGCTTTAAGCTCTGTATCGGTGGTAACAAATTCTTTACTAATGAAAAAAAATTATATATAAGAGGATAGATGAAAATTATTACGCCTGAGATAACCGATATTTTTCAAAAGGATGAGCTTAACAATCTTATAAATGACTTTTCCAATAGGTTTCATATCTGTGCCTATATTATTGATAAAAAAGGTAAAGTTATTATAGATAAACCCTTCATTCCGCCCTATTGTAATGAAATATTATCGGATGAACAGAAGGCAAAAAAATGCTTTAAAGATACAAAGTCAAGGATTCTGAATCCTGAATTAAAGATATCAAAATGCTGGGCTGGATACACCAAAATATTGGTACCCATAAAATTTTTTGATCATGTCATAGGCTACTGGATCAGCTGTGGAATAAAAAAGGAGTTAAGCTCAAGCATTGTAGTTAACCTTTCGAGCATGATAGAAAGTTTTGTAAATAATTTTCTTAAAAGCTATGAAAAATGGTGGCTTGAAAGAGAACTTATAGTAAATATTTTTAATGATCTTGTATCAGAAAAGGATTATGAGGTTCTACTGGAAAAGATTGTAAATGCTACCACAAAGATCCTTAATACCGATAGAACCACATTATTTATTTATGACGGCGAAAAACTTGTTAGTAAAATAGCTGAAGGCATAGATCAGGAGATATCTCTAAAAATAGGAGAAGGGGTTGCTGGTAGATGTGCTTTAAAAAGGGAGATAATAACTCTCAACGAGGTAAAATCAGACACAGGTATTAAAATTCTCATAAATGATTACGAGATAAAAAATCTTATCTGTGCTCCTATTGTTTATAAAAAGAGACTTCTTGGAGTTATTGAGTCTTTTAATAAAGCTGGAAGTTTTACCTCCAGAGATAAAAACCTGATCTCTTACCTGGCAGATGCCGCTGCCATTGCACTTAATAATGCACAGACCTTTTTAGCCTTAGAAAGATTATCCATTACGGATCCTCTCACCCAGCTTTATAATAGAGCTTTTTTTATCAGGTCTCTTGAAAAAGAAATAATAAGACTAAATAGATACAATGGAGATCTTTCCATATTATTTATTGATGTAGATGATTTTAAAAAGCTTAACGACACATACGGGCATACAGTAGGTGATATAGTTCTTAAAGAGTTTGCCAACATTATTAGAAGCTCTTTGAGAGATGTGGATATTGCGGCAAGATTTGGCGGTGAAGAGTTTGTAATCATGCTTCCCAATACAGGGAGAGAAGGTGCATATACCACAGCCATAAGGTTGCAGAACATTCTGCGGGATACATCTCTTGCTGGCTTAACAATTACTGTAAGTATAGGTATATCAACATATTCTGAAGGGCTTAATGCAAAAAGTCTGATTGATAGAGCCGATAAAGCTATGTATAGAGTAAAAAAGACCGAGAAAGGCAAAATTAGTTTCTGGTAGTAAAAAGACTGCTGATAAAATCCAGAAAAAGATCTGACGGATTGGTCTGGGTAGTTTTAAGCTTTCTGTCTATTTCAAATAGAAGTTTATACATTTTCCTTAAATGCTCTATCTGAAAATCCTTGAAAGTAAGGTAACACTGAAAAAGATAATAGGGATGCTGGTTTTTTAATGTCTCCTTTGGCAGAGTATCAAGATATTTTTTATAAAATCTTCTATCAAAATCATAATAGTCATTATACTCCGCTTCATCTGAAAACTCTCTGATAGCAATAGCGTTTCTCATCAGACTTCTTAAATAACCGGTAAGCTTAATAAAATCCTGCTTTGTATTTCTTTGATTTAACACAATTTTAACAGCCGAGCTTATATCCCTTTTCCTTATAAATTCAGGAATTAGCTGACTATCTGGTGAGATGTCATCATCAAAGGTATTATCAATCTCTTCTTTACTTATGGTATGGCTATCACCAACCAGAAGGATTAGTTTTTCTAATTTAGCTTTATAATCGGGTGATTCGGTTGCTTTTTCAGAAAGATATATAAGATCTTCTGAAGAGATTTTTTTGTTGTTTGATCTTATGAACCTTTCAACCTCTAACTGTATCCTTTTTTTAATGTCTTTACTGGATAATTTTATCTCTTCTTTTTCAAAGATCTGAGATGATTTTTGAAAGATTTTAAAATTTTTTGTTCTTTTATCGTATTCCTTTGCAGTAATAATTAGATAGTGCCCCTCAGGGATACTCGAGATTAGCTCTGAAAAATTAACAGTATCATCTCTTTTAATCTTTTCTGGATTAATAAACCCCTTCTTCACAATCTCTGTCAGAAAGGAAGTGTTTTCCGTATATTGGGAGAAATAATTATTCAGCAGGGAAGGGGATTCTTTTATATTTAATAGCTCTTCTTCTGTCAGTTCAAGATTTCTGATGGCTTTCAGTACCTCTTTGCCAGCTCTAATTAGATCATTAGATAGATAATAATTTAAGGCATTGTTAATAATATCTTCTATCTTTTCTTCACCTTTAAATACATCGGCATTCTGAATAATGAAAAGTCTTGGTATGCCAAAGAGTGAGTAAGTTTTTACATCATCTGCAATGGCATACCAGCTTTTTTCTTCGGAATTTATTATTTCGATATTTTCAGGCTGGACAGTGATCTGCTTAATTATTTCATTAATCTTTTCTTTCTGAAAAACTTCATCACCCAAAATAAGATACGTGTTATTCATTATAAGTTTTCTACTATTAGATCTCCCACTTCAGAGGTTGAATATCCCATTTTACCTGCTGCCATACTCTTTAACTTAGTGGTTATAACCTTAACTACCGCATCTTCAAGCCTGCTGGCAGCTTTAACTTCATTAAGATTTCTAAGTAGCATCTCACCTGCAAGAATACATGCTATTGGATTAATTACTCCCTTACCTGTATATTTGGGCGCAGATCCCCCTATGGGTTCAAACATTGATAACCCCTCAGGATTTATATTCCCGCCTGCTGCGATCCCCATACCGCCCTGAATCATCGCTCCAAGATCTGTAATAATATCACCAAACATATTATCTGTAACAATAACATCAAACCATTCTGGATTTTTTACCATCCACATACAACAGGCATCCACATGGACATAATCAGTCTGAATATCTGGATACTCCTTTGCTACTTCGAAAAAGGTTCTTTCCCAGAGGTCAAAGGCAAAGGTAAGAACATTTGTCTTTCCACAAAGGGTCAGCTTCTTTTTCTTGTTTCTTTTCCTTGTATAATCGAAAGCAAATCGGATGCATCTCTCAACTCCCTTTCTTGTATTAATGGATTCCTGAATAGCCACCTCATCGGCTGTGCCTTTTTTAAGAACACCGCCTGCTCCAGCATAAAGCCCCTCAGTATTTTCTCTTACTACAACAAAATCTATGTCTTCTGGCTTTTTATCTTTAAGTGGGCAATCTACATTTGGATAAAGCTTAATAGGTCTGAGATTTATATACTGATCAAGCTCAAATCTGAGTCTTAAAAGAATCCCCTTTTCAAGGATGCCTGGTTTCACGTCAGGATGACCAATAGCTCCAAGATATATGGCATCAAAACCTTTTAACTGCTCTTTAAAATCATCTGGAAGGGTTATGCCAGTTTTAAGATAGTTATCACCACCCCAGTTAATATCAGTAAACTGAAAATCAATGTTTTCTTTTTCACCAACAGCCTTCAGAACCTTGACACCTTCTCTGATAACCTCAGGACCAGTACCGTCTCCACCAATAACAGCAATTTTGTAAGATTTTTTGACCATTTTTCACTCCTTAAATATATAGTTTGTCTGAATAAAAGATGCAAAAAAGAGTTAGCAATTTGATAATCCTACTACAACAGAAAAAAAGGAAATTGAAATAAAAAAAGTGCCGAGAGACGGAATCGAACCATCGACACGAGGATTTTCAGTCCTCTGCTCTACCGACTGAGCTACCTCGGCACTGAGTTAACGTAAGAAAGAATTATATTATCAACAAGCTTTTTTTGTCAATATTTTTTAGCTGATGCGAAAAAAAATCAAAAACATAAGTTTTGGAATTGAAAAAACCATTGATAATGCTATAATTTTAATAATAAATGGGCGAAAGAGGCTTTACAGTTATTGAATTTATAATAATTTCAATACTTGTTGCAATTATTTCTATTGTTCTTGTCAGGTCATTTTCATCACCCGTAGATACAGCCCTTAATTTAGCAGCTAAAAAGGTATATTTTGATTTGTCCTATGCAAGAGAGCGGGCTATGATGACTTCTAAAAGACACAAGGTTTATATAAATACTCCTGATAGAATAAGAGTTGGCTTTGCAAACTATTCACTTATTATAAATCCTGAAGATAATCGTCCCTTTGACATAAATATTTCTAAAGTCTATTCAGATGTTTCTTTTTTTAAAAACTACTCTGTTAGATTTGACGCTCTGGGCAGAAATGAGTTTAAAACCCAGAGCTCCATAAAAATTATATCAGGTAGCCGTTCAAAGTTTATAAAAATAGTTTCCGAAACGGGCAATATTTATGTCCAGTAAAGGATTTAGTCTTATTGAGGTAATAATTATTATAGTTGTAATGGCAATAG
>JBEQAF010000022.1:0-6293 GCA_041640455.1 bacterium | reverse complement strand
CCAGCAATTATCTTTCCTGTTTATGAGTCTTCCAAACAAAGCTATCGGGGAGAAGATTACATTACAGCCTCCTTTCTTGCAGAAGGAAAACTGGAAGAATTGATTAGATTTAAATCTGTGTCAGGCTTTGATGCAACTAAAAATAGAGCCATAAGCTCTTCATTTAATGATTCGGTTCAGAATTTTTCAAGAACAGTTAGTTTTCAACATTATTCGAGCTGGAGAGGTATATTTACTGTTACGGTAACTAAGGATAGTATTGGAAGTTTAAAAATAAGCACATGGTTTACAAAATATTCGTCACTATGAAGAAGATTAATGGTTTTACCATTATTGAGCTTGTTCTGGTAATCTTACTTATAGGATTAATATCAGGTTTTGTAGGTGGGATTCTTGTTAAGGAGACAGATTTTTTAAAACTTCTTGTTCCGAGAAAAGAGGCTAAGTTAGAAGGCAAACTTATTATTGAGCGGTTAAAAAGGGAGTTAAGAGAGGCATACCAGAATAGCTATAACTCTGGAAGCAATGTGAAGTTTAAGATCCCTTATCAGGTTTTTAAGGGCTACACATCGGTTATGATAAATCTATCTGGAGATAAGCTTTATCTGACAACCGACAACAATCAGTCCGTTATCGGGAGTAGTATAGTGTATTTTAATCTCACATCTCTCAAATGGTCACCTCAAAGAGATTTTGTAAGACTAACTATTAAATATAATAAGGATGGTCAGATTATTGAGCAGATTGGAGAGGTATATTTAAGGAATACAAGATGAGTAAAAGAGGCTTTGCCCTTGTTAGTGTAATAATTGCTTTTGTCATTATATCTATTATGGCGGTTTTTTTTACCTCTTTAGTATCGGTAGAATCTAATATTGCCACAGACAAATTTAGTAGTACTAAGGCTTACTACGGAGCATATGCAGGCTTTGAGAATGCCAAATACAGGCTTTCTTTAGTATATAACTGGTTTATGCTAAAAGAGGGGCTATTTGAGACGAGATCTGATAATTTAGATGGAGCATCTTTTAAAACAGAGATTTATCTACCTGGAACTGCATTAAAAAACAATATAAATAAAAATAAGAAAGATATTACCGTTTATGACACATCAAGATTCCCGTCATCTAACATACTAATTTTAATTGATGATGAACAGATCCTCTGCACCAGCAAAACAACCACTCAGTTTATAAACTGTACAAGAGGGTATAACGGGACAAGTAACCAGACTCACTTAGCTGGTGCAGCGGTTTACTCTGTTGCTGCTATATCCTCAGTAAATACATCTGCAAGAACCATAACAGTAAATAATAATGAGAAATTTCTCAATTCAGGTAGATTACTAATTGATGATGATCCCTCTTTTTCTGGTCCATTAGAAGTAAGTTATACCGATAAAGGTAATAATATTTTTTATGGCTGTGATGATCTTTCTTGGTATATAACCGGGACAAACTACTACGCCATAAGCAGTGAACAGATAGAAATAAGGGTAGAAGGAGAGCACAATGGTTATCGTAGAAATATTCAGACAACTATTTACCGATAATAAGTATTTAAAAATCTTTTTTGCATCCATTTTACTGTTTGTGACAGCCAGAGATAGTTATGCAGCGAGAAATTTTACTATCCAGAACTTGGCTGGCAATCCTGTAAACTACTATATGAGAGATACCATTGACATGACCATCAGAGTAACAAACACAAACACTAACCCTAACACAGGAGACAGTATAATGAGGGTTAGATTCACATTTCCTACATCAATGGCTGTAAATAATACAGGTCATGTGGCTCCATCAGGCTGGAGCATAGCAGTTAATATTGGAAACAATAGAGTAACATTTACTTCTAACGATCCAAGCTATAACATCTCCACAGGAAACTACAAAGATTTCACTATAAGGCTCACTGTTGGAACATCAAACATTGATAGCACACTTGAATATATATCAAATGTAAGATGTACTTATGTTTCAAACTCCTTTGTTAATGTTAATAACCCTTCCTCCGTATCTTGGTATAGAAGGGGGCTTAAAATTGTTTCCATGGTAGCATCGCCTGAGCTGATCACATCTGGTGATAGTTTTTCTTTAACAATAACTGTGCAGAATGTCTCTTCTGCCGCCCAAAATAACATAACAGCTAACCCCAATCCTCCCGCACGAACTATAGTAGGCACTGTAAATCCAAACACATCCTCAAACCCCTCAATAGCCTCGCTGGCTGTGCTCGCCACAGGCACTCTTGTTTATAGTTATACAACTGGAACTAATGATGAAGGCACAGTGTATTTTACCTGTAACGTAAGAAATGGGGCTAATAATACAACAGGCATATCTAGCAGCTCAAATACAGTTTATGTGGGTAGATTTACTGCGGAAATTAGCTTTGCACCATCCTGTCCTCTTAGCGGAGAAACAGTTACTGTAACATTGACTGTTATAAATAGAAACGCCTTTGCACTGTCTAACGTAGTTCCTAATCTAAATTATTCTGGCACTGCAACCCTTAATTATGTATCTGGACCAACACCCGCATCTATTGCCAGTTTACCAGCAAACGGAGGCACCGGCACTTTTACATATAACTACACTGTTTCAGGCGGTTACGATGCAACCATTATTTTCACAGGCTCAGCATCAGGACAAAAGACTACACCTCCCCCTGGCACCAGACTAACACCCATTACATCATCCAATACAGGGTATATAAGATCCTACGCATTGAATCTCGGACCAACCCCGATTTATGCAAAGTCAAAAAATATATATTTAAATCTTGTTTTAGAAAACAAAGCTAACTTAAGTTGTTCAGCTGATACCAACTATGACATTAAAAATCTGGAGATTACCATACCTTCAGGATTTTCATATGTTATAGGTGAGTCATCCTATCTTATTGGAAATGACATTACCGATACAAACAATAATGACTTTGAGTACTACTCTTCTGGCTGGACAGTTAGTGATGCCAGTAACCCGATAATTTTTACCTCCAGTGGTGTCACATATAACTTAAAGCAATGGAAGTATGCCCACTTTTCCTTGTTATTTAATGAGCTTCCTAATATAAATATTGACACGCCTTTTACATTTCAGGTAAAGATTTTAAATCACGCAAATAATTTGTATACTTACAATATCCCGATTACTCTTACAACAACCCCAACAGGCAAAACTTTAAAACCAAGATATACAAAAGGAGGAATGAAGGAAAGAATCGAGTAAATAATAAGCTAAGCTTCGCATAAAAAAATTGTCTATTAATAACTATTCTTATATAATTACTTAAACTATGATTGAAAAGGGTGACAAAATATTAACAATAAAGAAATTAAATTTGCCTACAGTTCCTTTTATAGTAACAAAAGCATTAAAACTGATAGAAGACGGTTCATCAGATTTAAGAGAGCTTGAAAAAACAATAAGTTCCGATCCAGCTCTGGCTGTTAGGGTCTTAAAAATAGCCAATTCAGCCTACTATGGGCTTAGTAGAAATATTTCCCAGATTAATGAAGCTATATATATAATAGGGCTAAGAACTCTAAAGGATATTTTGCTAACGTCAGCTTTAAAAGATGTTTATAAAGTTTTCGGCGTAATAGAAAAAATGTTATGGGAGCATAGTGTGGGTGTTGCATTTGCATCCACAATAATCGGCGAATATTTTAAGGATATAAATAAGGAAGAGATTGCAATTGCTGGGTTAGTTCATGACATAGGAAAAATTGTAATAAATAATAATTTTCCTAAGGAATATGTGGAATGTTTAAGAACAGTTCTTTCCAATAAAGTTCCAGTTTATGAAGTTGAGAAGGAGATATTTGGCTTTGACCATTCTGAAGTTGGAGAGATATTTGCTGAAAAATGGGGATTTTCCAGCAATCTAATATTTTTTATAAAAGAACATCATAATTATGGACTCCTTTCCAAAAAGATAGATGATCCAAAAACTTATCAAGCCTATCTTACCTTACTCTTGGCTGATTCTATTTGTACCAGATTAGGAGTCGGTTATAAAGAGCCGATGGTGGAATTAGTTACTATGGAAGAAAAAGTTTTAAAAGAGATGAATTTTGATGAATATATTTATAGCAAAATTGTAAATCAATTTATTGATAACTTTGCTGAATATTTGGATAATTTCTCCTTTTAATCTCTAAGGCTTGACAATTCTTGTCCTTTGTAGTTAAATGATTGTAAATTATGAAAAATCCACAGGAGTTTTTTGGTTTTAAAAAATTACCCTTCAGTCTAACACCTGATCCTTCTTTCTTTTTTCTTTCAAAAAAACATTCAGAGGTTGCCAGATCTATTTATTCTGGATTAATTCAGAATAGAGGTGTCTTTGTTCTTTCTGGTGAAGTAGGTACTGGAAAAACCCTTACCAGTAGAGTGCTGATCGACAAACTTTCTAAAAATTTTCATATTGCTTATATCCTTAATCCCTTTCTTGACCCTCACGGTATTGTGAAAAACATAGCTGATGAGTTTGGTATTAAGGCTCATGTTCAAAAACTTGATGCACTTATGACCCAGATTCATTTTTTTCTTATTGAATCTATGAAAAAAGAGGGTAGGGGGGCTATTATTTTTGTTGATGAGGCACAGCATCTAAAAGATGAAAGTCTCGAAATGATAAGAATACTGTCAAACCTTGAGACAAGCAATAAAAAGCTTCTGCAATTTGTGCTTGTAGGACAACAGGAGCTTCTAAAAAAATTATCCAAAAAAAATCTCAGACAGCTTGCCCAGCGTGTTGCCATTAAAGCCCTTTTATCACCTCTTGATCTTTCAGAAACCTACGATTATATATTTTACCGCATTAGACAGGCAGGCGGAGTTGGTAAGATTGAGTTTAACAAAATATCAATATTTTCTATTTATAAACTTACCAGAGGCTATCCAAGAAGTATTAACATACTTATGGATAATATACTATCTCTTGCTACGGCAGAGAATAAAAAGGTCATAGACTCGAGACTGGTTAAAAGGGCTTTTAAAAATACACTGCCTTTCCCTCTAAAATATCTTCCCATACATATTTTCAGATTTATTAAAGGTGAGATATGAGCAAGATAATAGAAAAACTCAAAGGGCTTGAAGATAATAATGGAGAGGTCAGGGAAGAGGATTTAGAACCCATAGAAATAATAGAAGAGGCTGATACTGAAAATAAAAGATCCAGTTTAAAGGTCTATGTGTTTTTATTAGTATTCATTATCTCCATTTATGCTGGCTATAAGCTGGCTATCTTTTTTACTTCTCCTAAGGAACAGAAGGTTCTCATTTCGAAAGAGCAAGCTGGAAGCAGTAAACCAGCACCAACAAAAAGCTCTGATGAGGTAAAGAAGGAGAGAAAACCAGTTCTTTTTACAGGAACAAAAGAGTTTGAGAGATATCTAAATAAAAAGGCTGAAGAAGATCTGAATAATCCTGTGGCTTTAAATAATCTTGCGGTCTTTTATTTTGAAAAAAATGATTATGAAAGGGCGCTAAAGCTTGCTCAGAAGGCGGTATCAGCAGAGCCTGAAAACCCTTTTTTCTGGAACACACTGGGAATCATCCTTACCGAAATGAATCTCCTGGAAGAAGCAGAAAAATGTTTTAAAAGGTCAATCGAAATGGCACCAGAAGAGGGGGTTTTTTATTACAATATTGCTACTCTTTATGATCGGATGGGCAATATAAGTCTTTCTACAGAAAAATATTTACTGTATTTAACAAAATCGGATAAAATAAACCCCAAAATGATAGATTATGTTAGAGAAAAATTCAAAAAAGGAATTTAATGAGCCTATTTCAGAAACCTATAACAGGTATTGATTTAGGTAGTAAAACCATTAAAATTGCCACCTGTAGTCGCAGGGGTAATAATTTCAAAGTAATAAAAGCTAATAAGATTGAGCTCCCAGAAGCAGTTGATATAAATACAGAGCTCGATTATTATCTTGAAACAGTCAGAAGAAGCTGTGAAATTGCAAAGATCCCTCTTAATAATGTGGCTCTGGTAGCAAACGATAACTGGTATCAGAGTTTTACAGTAACATTGCCCAACATGCCCCAAAAAGAGCTGGAAAATGCCATTTTATATGAGATAAAGAGACAGTCAGAAATAAACAATCTATCAAATATTACTTTTGATTATTATCTTAACAATCGGTCTGAAAATAATAATGAATATTATGTTTTTTACTCAGAAGCTGACAGGATAAGAACAATTATTGATATATTTCAAAAACACAAAATAAAGGTCAGATATATTGATGTCAAGGAGATGATCACTCT
>JBEQAF010000021.1:0-28651 GCA_041640455.1 bacterium | reverse complement strand
TTGCTTCACGCATCACACTTTCCCATTCGGCATAGCCTATTTTTTTTGGACTAATCTCCTTTCTTACCTCGTCTACAAGAATTTCGGCGCCACCTCCCGGTAGTGATTCAAGCCCTGCTTCTTTTAACATTATCAATGTTTCTCTGATAGAAATACCTGTTTTTCGGGCAAGATGAATAACCTCCGCTGGTGACAGAGAATGAATAATTACCGACGGATGACTATCCTTGATTTTTTTAAAAAGCTCTGTAATGTAGCTGATCTGGATATGGGGATGAAGTCCTCCCTGAATGAGAAGCTGTGTTCCGCCGCAGGATACAAGCTCATCAACCTTTCTTAATATCTCTTCATGGGACAGCAGATAGGCATCTTTATCACCCTCTTTTCTATAAAAGGCACAGAACTTGCAACCGCTCTCACATATGTTAGTATAATTGATATTCCTATCTATCACATAGGTTACAATATTTTCTGGATTAAGTTTAAATCTAATCTCACAGGCTCTTTTCCCCAGCCTGATAAAGTCTTCATTGGTCAACAGTTCAAGCGCCTCTTTCTCAGAAATCATTTAGCCTCCGATCAGATCATTTTATAACATCTTTGGGCTAATTTTAAATCTTTTCTTGAAAAAAAAGCTTGTTAATAATAGAATTTTAGTATGTTTAATATAGGAATTCCCGAGCTTATTTTAATTATTATTATTGCCCTTGTGGTAGTCGGTCCTGACAGGATACCAGAGGTGGCTAAAACCCTTGGGAAAACCATAGGTATGATTAAAAATGCACTGGATGATGTTAAAGGCTCCATAGAGAATGAGGTATACAACGAGGTAGAAAAACCTCTTAAAGATATTGATGCAGAGATTCGGGTAGAGGTTCAGAAGGCTTACGAAGAAGCCAATAAGGCTGAAGAAACATCTGATAAAAGCACGGAAGTATCACAAAATACTGATAAAGACACAAGTGACTACTCAATCTGACGAAAAAAAGCTTCCCTTTAGAGAACATTTGATAGAGCTCAGACAGAGGATTATAAAGATTCTCATAGCTCTGTCTATATTCTTTGTAATATCTTTTAAATATGCGAAAAATATTTTAGCCTTCCTGACAGAGCCGCTTAAAGGTTTTGTTGGGACTGGAAATCTTGTCTATCTAAAGCTTACGGGAGGTTTTTTTATATTTTTCAAGGTATCTCTGGTATTTGCTCTAATATTATCATCACCTGTTATAATCTATCAGATATTTATGTTCATGGCACCTGGCCTTTTTGATCACGAAAAAAGACTTCTAAAAATAATTATCGCTGTTGGATTTATCAGCTTTTTTACAGGTTTTGCTTTTTTGTACAAGCTTGTTTTACCTGTTTTTCTTAGCTTTTTCAGTCGGTTTGTATTTGACTTTTATGAGATTTACCCGGATATTAATGACTATATAGACTTTATTCTAAAGTTTAATCTATACGCAGGGATACTTTTTACCATACCCTTTGCCATATTTCTTATGGTAAACTTTAAAATAATTGAGTTTAAAAAACTTCTGGAACTCAGAAAGGGCTTTGTAATACTTGCCTTTATAGTATCAGCAGCAATAACACCGCCTGATGTATTATCCCAGATCCTGGTATCAATTATTATAATCGGACTTTTTGAGCTGGGTATTCTGATCTCAAGAATCCGATTTTTATTCCTCAGATAAAATCAGGTTCGGTAAGCCGAGTTTAGCTTAACATAATCAATGGTTAGATCGGAGGTATAAAATACTGCCCCTGCATCTCCCATATTAAGATTTATATCTACGGTCAGCTCTTTTGCAGACATCTTCTCTTTCAGTTTCTTCTCACTGAACCCATCTGCCTCTATACCTCCCCTTACTACTGGCATACCAGCTATATGAATATCTATCTTTTCATCTTTTATAGCTACTTCACTTCTGCCAATCGCCGCAAGAATGCGCCCCCAGTTAGGGTCATTTCCGAAAAAAGCAGTCTTGACAAGCTGGGAATTTGCTATGGTTTTAAGTATCTTCAAGGCTTCTTTTTTATTTCTTGCACCTTTAAGCCGCAGTTCGATAACCTTTGTAGCTCCTTCGCCGTCTCTCACAATCTGCTTTGCCACATCAACACAAGCAGTGGCGAGGTTTTTATAAAACTTTTGATAATCTATAGAGTCAGTTTTTATCTCTTTGTTTTTTGCCATTCCGGATGCAAAGGCTAAAACCATATCATTGGTGCTTGTATCTCCATCCACACTTATTACATTAAAGCTGTTATCAACCGCCTCTTTTAAAGCTCTGTCAAGTGCTTCCTGAGATATGCAGGCATCTGTAAAAACAAAAATAAGCATGGTCGCCATATTGGGTGCTATCATGCCAGCACCCTTTCCCAGCACCAGTAGATTTATCTTTTTATCATCTATTTTGAAACTCTTTTCAGTTAGCTTGTCAAAGGCGTCGGTTGTCTGCATTGCTAAATGAAAATCACTGTAGCTTTGGTTCTGAAGACTTTTTGTAAGTCTATCAAAACCTTTCTTAATCTTCTCAACTGGCATTTTAACGCCAATCACTCCAGTGGAAGCAAATGCAATCTGTTCTGGCTTCACATTAATCTTTCTGCCCAGCTCAATGGTAATCTCTTTTATATCCTTCATGCCATCCTTTACACAGGCATTGGCATTACCGCTTACAACTAAAAGAGCTCTCACACCTTTTTTCAGAACCTTTTTTGTATAGGTAACCGATGGGGATTTCACTCTGTTTTTGGTAAACAAACCTGAAGCAGTTACCTCATTTTCAAATAGCACAAGCCCGATGTCATTTTTATTAACCTTCTTTATCCCACCGTAAACACCGGAAAATAAAAATCCCTTAGGTATGATCATTTTCCTTCTCCACAGCATTTTTTATATTTTTTCCCACTTCCACAAGGACAGGGATCATTTCTTCCAACTTTGCTCTTTGATCTGATGGGCTCTTTTTTTCCATCCCCGCCAAATTTAAGATTTTTTATCTTGTCTTCTTCATCTTCAAGGCTTGGTAAGTCTTCTTGCTTCATTATTCTTACATTGAAAATCTTTGTCACTGCATCTTTCCTGAAATTTTCCAGCATCTGCATAAAAAGCCCGTGAGCTTCTTTCTTGTACTCCACAAGCGGATCTTTCTGCGCGTACCCTCTTAACCCTATCCCTTCCTTTAGATGGTCTATGGCAAGCAGATGCTCTTTCCAGTGGCTGTCTAAGGAGGTAAGAAGAAAATATTTTTCCAGCTCTCCCATTATATCGATGCCATACTCGGTTTCTTTCTTCTCATAATAGTCAAATATTAGTTTTTCCAGATGCTCATAAAGCCCATCCTCATCAGGGAAAAACTTCTCTATCTCATCGGGACTGATTTTAATATCAAAAATGGCTTTCAAAATATCTGCTAAACCCTTAGTATTCCAGTCTTTTTTCTTTTCAGGAATCAGCAAATTAAATGTCCAGTCTAAAACATCATAGATCATCTCTTTAGTCGTGCCTTTAATGTCCTCATTCAGCAGAACTTTTCTCCTGAAGGTGTAAACAAATATTCTCTGCTGATTCATTACATCATCATATTCAAGAAGATGCTTTCTTATCTCAAAGTTATGGGCTTCTACCCTCATCTGAGCCTTCTCTATTGCCTTAGAAACCATTGAATGCTCAATAGCCTCCCCATCTTCTATTCCCAGTTTTTCCATAATCCCTGAAATTCTATCAGAGCCAAATATTCTCATCAGGTCATCTTCCAGAGATAGATAAAATCTTGAGCTACCGGGGTCACCCTGTCTTCCTGCCCTGCCTCGAAGCTGATTGTCAATTCTTCGGCTCTCATGCCTTTCTGTACCTATTATATGAAGACCACCCAGGGCAACGACCTTTTCTCTTTCCTGTTCACACTGCTTTTTCAGCTCATTTAATATGTTTTCATAATCAGGATGTTCCAGATTATAACCCACCTTTGCCTTTGCCAGTAATTCAGGATTACCTCCCAGAATTATGTCAACACCCCTTCCTGCCATATTGGTAGCAATTGTAACGGTCTTTAACCTTCCAGCCTGGGCTATAATCTCGGCTTCCCGCTCATGATGCTTGGCGTTTAACACCTGATGAGGGATCCCTTCTCTTTTTAGAAAAGCAGAAAGCTTTTCATTCTTTTCAATCGAGGTGGTACCCACCAGCACAGGCCTGCCCATCTCATAGAGCTTTTTAATCTCTTCAACTACCGCCTTAAATTTTTCCTTCTCAGTTTTATAAATAACATCAGGATTATCTATCCTTATCATGGGCTTGTTGGTAGGTATTACAACCACATCAAGATTGTATATCTTTTTAAACTCTCCAGCTTCTGTTTCGGCTGTACCTGTCATACCTGCAAGTTTTTTATACATTCTGAAATAGTTCTGAAACGTAATGGTAGCTAAGGTCTGATTCTCTCTTTCTATTTTAACCTTTTCTTTTGCTTCAATTGCTTGATGTAGTCCTTCACTCCATCTTCTACCTGGCATTAACCTTCCGGTAAACTCATCAACAATAATCACCTCTCCGTCTTTAACTACGTAGTCCACATCTTTTCTAAAAAGATGATGCGCTCTCAACCCCTGATTTACATGATGCAGAATGTTCATATTTGTAGGGTCATAGAGATTACTGATGTTAAGAAGGTTTTCCACTTTGGTAATACCTTCCTCAAGTAGTGTTATAGTTCTTGATTTCTCATCAATTACGAAATCCTTATCTTTCTTAAGATAGGGGATAATCCTGTCAATTATGTAATAAAGATCGGTACTATCTTCGGAAGGACCTGATATGATCAGCGGTGTTCTTGCCTCATCGATCAGGATGCTATCTACCTCATCCACTATGGCGTAATTAAACTCCCTCTGGACATAATCCTGAAGGGAATATTTCATATTATCTCTTAGATAATCAAAACCAAACTCGTTATTGGTTCCATAAGTTATGTCTGAGTTATAGGCTGCTTTTCTTTCTTCATCATCCAGCTCATGGACTATACAACCCACTGTAAGCCCCAAAAATCTATAAATTTTACCCATCCACTCACTGTCTCTTTTGGCAAGATAATCATTTACAGTTACCACATGTACACCCTTTCCAGTTAAGGCATTAAGATAGGCAGGAAGAGTGGCAACCAGTGTTTTGCCTTCACCAGTCTTCATCTCGGCAATCTTACCCTGGTGAAGCACAATGCCTCCTATGAGCTGACAATCAAAATGTCTCATGTTAAGCACTCTTCTGGAAGCTTCTCTAACAACCGCAAAGGCTTCCGGAAGGATGGAATCAAGCGTTTCACCTTTTTCCAGTCTTTCCTTAAATTCGGTGGTTTTATTTTTTAAAGCTTGGTCTGAGAGTGCAGATATAGCTGATTCAAAGCTATTTATTTTATCCACAAGAGGATATATGGCTTTAAGCTCTCTCTCGTTTTTAGTCCCCATAATCTTTTTCAGAATAAAATCTAACATAAAATCTCCTGATTTATAATTGATGAATAACGGTTAGAAGCTAAAGATGAATTAGCTGAAAAGGTATTTGATTGGATTAACAGGAACACCATCAATCCTGACTTCATAATGAACATGAGGTCCAGTGCTTTTGCCTGAGCTACCTACTGCGCCGATGACACTTCCCTTCTTAACCCTCTGCCCTACTACAACATAGGCTTTTGAAAGATGGGCATATCTTGTAACAATACCATAGCCATGATCAATAACTATAGCCTTGCCGTATCCAGCATCATTACCTGCCTCTATAACCACACCCTCAGCCGCCGCTCTGACCTGTGTGCCTGATGGGGCTGATATATCTATACCCTCGTGATACTCAGTAACACCGCTAATGGGATCCTTCCTCCAGCCAAATTCAGAAGTTATAAGTCCTCTTGTTGGCCATAAAGACGGAGTGGCAAGAAAAAGTGATTTTCTATCCTCCAGATATTCCGCCAGTTCATTAAGACTTTTCTCTCTCAGCTTTATCTCCTGCTCGAGGTTGTCAGCCTTTTCTTCCAGCATTCCGATTAAATCTTTAGATTTTGCATTTGAAATACCACCAGCGGCAGGAGTACCAGTAGAACTTATATCCAGATTCACCATCTCTCTGACTCTTAAATCTATATTCTGAAGCCTTGCGAGCTGGGTTTCAATAAACTGAATTTTTGAATTAAGATTTTCAATCTCAACTTTCTGCTTAAGATTGATCTTTTCTACATCAGATAACTGTTTAACCCTATTTTTCAGACTAAAATAGCTAAAAAACATAAAAAGCGAAGATAACCAGAAGATTATAGAAACGATAGCAAATACCTTAAACCAGTTAGAAGTAATATTGATTTTTTTTATATTGGCAGAATCATGTGGAAGAATCATCAAGGTAAAAAATTTAGGGTTCTTCCAATCATGCTTGTGTTTTATGATAAACTCTTTGATCTTGGTGAAAATAAAATCCATTTTATCTTTTACACTTTTCATAGAATTGTGATAATAACCCAAAAAAATCTTTAAGTCAAACCTTTTTTACCCCTGTGTACCAGATAGGTATAGACATATTAACCAGTTTGATTTTATTGAAGTAAAAGGAGGTGAATGGAAGAATGCAAAAAAACCGTAAGGAGGAAAGAGGCTTTCCGCAGAATACTTGATATAATGAAGAGACTGGGTTTCTCCTGGCAGAGGAAGGTGAGATCACTTAAAGGATGGAGGAACAGCCTATGATCGTTTTATACAAAGACAGAGCATTCAGGCGCCTAACTCTCACTCATAGAAAACTTGCTTAAATCTGCTGAAATATTTAACATATTACTTAAACCATTCCAGACTGGTAAATATGTCTATACCAGGTGTCTACAAAGATCTGCAAAAATTTTTATAAATCCTTGATAATCCTGTGATAATTCATTCTGAGATTTATTTAGCTAATTTTTGTCTAAAATTAATAGATACTATTTTGAGTTATTGTTATAATTATAACCACAAATGAAATTATTTTTATCAATTCTTTTTTCTTTTTTTGTGTTTTTTCATTCACCAGCTGACCTATTTTCTAAAGATGATAAAATCTTAAAGATCGGTGTGTCCTCAATGATTACACCTCTCGATGCGGTAAAATACTATCAAGAAATTATTGATTATATTGGAGAAGAGATAAAACAGCCTGTTCAGATGGTTCACAGAAGAACATATGAGGAGATGGATAGGCTTCTTGAAAAAGGTGAGGTCAAGGTTGCGTTTATCTGTTCTGCCCCGTACGTAAAAAACAGGGAGAATTTGGGAGTTGAGCTTCTTGTGGCACCGAGTGTGAATGGAAAGCCATCTTATCATTCATATATTATTGTTCATAAAGATAGCCCCATTCAATCATTTCTTGAATTAAAAGGAAAAACCTTTGCTTTTACAGATCCAGGTTCAAACACAGGCAGACTTTATCCCACATATTTATTGAAGAAGATGAAAACGACTCCTGAAAGTTTTTTCAAGAAGTTAACTTACAGTTACAGTCATAACAAATCAATTGAACTGGTAGCCAAAAAAGTAGTTGATGGAGCTGCTGTTGATAGCATTGTTTATGATTATATGTTTAAAAATGGTTCTCCATATGCAAGACAGACCAGAATAATAAAGATGTCTCCCCCATTTGGTATTCCTCCTGTTGTTGTAACAAAAGACATAGATGTAACTTTAAAGGAAAGGCTCAAAGAGGCTTTTTTAAAGATGCACAGTAGTCAAAAAGGACACTCAATACTTAATGCCATGATGATAGACAGATTTATACAGGTATCAGACAACCTTTATGATTCTATCAGGGAAATGCGGGCTTTTATTAAGGACTATGGAGTAACCGAAAAAAAAATACGGGGCAAAAAAACAGTTTATATTGGTGTTGTACCGAGGGATAATCCTAGAATAATGTATGAAAAGTATCAGCCACTTTTAGATTATCTATCTGAAAAAACAGAGTATTCTTATGAACTTGTTATAAAGAAGAATTATCAGGAGACAGTGGATGCTATTGGAAATGGTGAGGTTGATTTAGCATTTCTTGGTCCCATTACCTACCTTGATGCCCGTGCAAAATATGGTGTAATGTGCATATTAAAACCCAAAGGAATAAATGGAACAGCCACATACAGAAGTGTAATAATAAAAAGGAGGGATTCTGATATAAGAGATGTAAAGGAACTTAAGAATAAAAGCGTGGCATTTTCTGACTCTAAGTCAACATCAGGAAATCTGATCCCACGATATATTCTTGCAAACTCAGGGATTCACCTCAGCGAGCTCAAGAGCTATGCAAATTTTAACTATCATGACTCTGTTGTGAAAGCGGTTTTGAAGGGGCAATATGACGCAGGTGCTGTAAGGGATTCTGTAGCACAAAAATATATGAAACTGGGGATTGACGTTATAACAGAATCTTCTGATATTCCTGTTGGACCTTTAGTCGCAGCTTCTGGCACTCCATTTGCAATAATTGAAAATATTAAAAAAGCGTTGCTTGCCCTTAATCCAGACAATCCAGACCATAAGAAGATACTAAAACGAGTTGATGAAGATCTGAAAAATGGTTTTACAGAGGCGTCAGATGGGGACTACTCAGAAATAAGGACAATCATAAATGCAGTCCCACAGACATGCGGAAAGGGATGCCATCCCAAAATAAAACTATAATGTTGATTTTTTTTAAAAGAAGATCTTGCAAAAGGAACAGAGGAGTTTGTCTGTGTCGTTGAGTCTCCGAACAAAATTCATACTGATCACTACTCTTGCCATTATCATTTTTATGATTTTTATAGGTTATGTTGCTGTTAAAAGAGAAAAAAATGTTTTATATAATGAGATTAAGCATCAGGGAATAGTTCTTGGAGAAACTTTAGCTATTCCAATAATTAATGATCTAATCTATGAGAGACTCGGACTGGTTGAGGAAGGAGGTCTTTTAGATAATTATATTATGGAAATATTTAACAGGCGTAATGTGGATCTGCTTTATATAGCAATTCTTGATGAAAATGGAAAGGTTTTATCCCACAATGACATTATGGAGTATGGGAAGATATATTCTGATTCATTAACTGTTAAAGCATTACAATCAGAGGATACAGTAATCCAGAATTTTTTTTATCAGGGGCATAATGCAATTGATTTTGCTGTTCCGCTTTCCATAGGGAAAAAACGCTGGGGGACACTAAAGTTTGCCATATCCCTTGAACAGGTTGAAAAAGAGATCTCTAACACCATTAAAAAGATCATTTTACTTACTGTCTTTCTTATAGCTATAGGCTTTGGTATAATTATTATTTTAAGTAATCGTTTCATTAGTCCCATAACTGAACTTGCTAATACTATGGAAAAAATGCGCGGTGACTATCTTGATGTTAAGGTTAATGTTAGAGGAAATGACGAGCTTGCCATACTGGGAGATAAGTTTAATAATATGATTGAGAGGATAAAGCATGCAAATGAGGAACTCAGAAAAACTAACGAGAGACTAATGCAGTCTGAAAAACTCGCATCCATTGGGATCCTTGCTGCAGGAATTGCTCATGAGATAAACAATCCTCTTGGAGGTGTGTTTAATTGCCTTCAGATGTTAAAGCTAAGTGGTGATAATCCTGAATCAAGAGAAAAGTATCTGAACCTCATGAAGGAAGGGCTTGAACGTATAGAAGATACTGTTAACAGGCTATTGTGGATGTCTCGAAAAGGAGAACATAAACCAGTAAAGATTAATGTTAGAGATGCTGTTAATGGGATTCGCAATTTCATAGAACACAAGCTCAAGAAAGAAAATGTTCAATTTTTGAATCAGGTAGATAATAACTTATTAATTCTATTTGATCCACATGACTTTCATCAGGTAATGCTTAATCTTTTTATAAATGCCATCCAGGCAATGAGAAAAGGTGGGGTTCTGACAGTTAGGGGATACAGAAATGATTCAAAAATAAATATTGAGGTTATAGATACAGGAGAGGGCATTTCACATGAAAATTTAGGCAGGATATTCGATCCGTTCTTTACAACAAAATCTCCTGGAGAAGGCACAGGGCTTGGTCTCTGGATGAGTTATGATATAGTCAGAAATTATAATGGAGAGATATTAGTTGAAAGTGAAGTGGGTAAAGGTAGCAAGTTTATATTGATCTTTCCGGAGTATGAAGAGAGATGAAGGAGACAGTCGTATTAATAGAAGATGAAAAAGTAATGAGAGTGACCCTTGAAGATGCCCTAAAGTCTCAGGGTTACGATGTTATATCTTTTGATACTGGAAAAAAAGCACTTACTTTTTTAAAAGAGAATCCTTTTGAAGTGTTAATTACAGATGTAAGGCTACCTGATATGGATGGTATGACTATCCTCAAAGAGGTATTACAAAACAAGGATTCTAATGTAATTTTGATAACTGCCTATGGGACCATAAAGGATGCTGTTGAAGCCATGAAACTCGGAGCCTTTGATTACATAACAAAACCATTTTCTCTTGAAGAATTTTTACTTGTAGTAAGAAGGGCGATCGATGTTAAGAGACTTAAGGACGAAAACATAAGATTAAAGAATGACCTTAGAAAATGTTACAGCTTTCCAAATATAATTGGAGAGAGTGATGAGATGAAAAAGGTCTTCTCTCTGGTAGAAAAAGTTTCACAATCTGATTCTACTGTTCTGATACTTGGAGAAAGCGGAACAGGGAAGGAACTGATAGCAACAACAATACATTATCAGAGCAAGCGAAAAAATGGTCCCCTTATAAAGGTTAATTGCGCAGCAATGCCAGAAGGACTTATAGAAAGTGAATTATTTGGATATGAAAAAGGGGCGTTTACCGGAGCATTAAAAAGAAAATTAGGTAGGTTTGAACTTGCCAATGGTGGAACAATTTTTCTTGATGAGATTGGAGACATCCCCCTTTCCACACAGTCCAAGATTTTAAGGGTTTTACAGGAACGGCAGTTCGAAAGGTTGGGCGGTACAGAAACTCTGACTGTTGATGTACGGATAATTGCAGCAACTAATAAAAATCTTGAAGAAGAAGTAAAAGTTGGAAAGTTAAGAGAAGACCTTTATTATCGTCTTAATGTAATACCAATCGTCTTACCCCCCTTAAGAAATCGAAAAGATGACATCCCTTATTTAGTTGATTTCTTTCTAAATAAGTACAAAAGCAGATTATCACGGAATATACATTTCTCAAAAGATGCGATGGAAGCACTTCTAAAATACGATTATCCTGGCAATATCAGGGAACTTGAAAATATTGTAGAACGATGCGTAACACTTGCAACTTCAGATACTATAAAGAAAGATGACCTGCCATCTTTTATTTTTAAAAAACCCGAAAACAAATATTTTTCACTCTCTGATATTGCCGCAGAGGCAGAAAAAGAACATATTATCAGAATATTAAAAACCACCATGGGCAACAAAACCAGAGCTGCAGAGATGCTCGGAATAAGCAGAAAAACCCTCTGGGAAAAGATGAAGGCTTATGGAATTGATTTATAAAAATATCAGATAGCTTTCTTAATTGATACCAAATCGTAACACTTTCATCTGATTGAAAAAATTATTGTTTATATTAAATTTAAAGTACCTGTTCTATTTTTTAGCTCATAACTGTTTCTTTTAAGTAACATAACTATAAAAATAAACCTTTAATTTTCAATAGTTTATGTATGGCATAAAAGTTGATACATTTAACAAAAACAATTCCTAAAAAATAATTTGAGGGAGGAGGTGAGAAGTAGCTGATTTTAAGAATTTAGTTTTGTAATTTTGTTAATTTTTTAAACCTGAAAAGGAGGTAAAGATGGAGATTAATAGAAGAGATTTTCTTAAGGCAAGTGTGGCAGCGGGTGCAGCTATACTATTAAACGGCCCATTTCTTAATGCCTTCGCAGAGGTGCCAAAGCCGCTTGAGGGCGAAATGATAAGTGGAAGCACTGATCTAGGTAATTGGATTCCATCTACATGTCAGGGGTGTACCCAGTGGTGCCCGGTTGAATTCTTTGTACAGAATGGCAGAGCAGTTAAAGTTCGTGGAAACCAGTATTCAAAAGTAAATATGGGCTATGTTTGTCCAAGAGGACATCTGATGCTGCAGGAGCTATATGACCCTGACAGAATAAAGGTTCCTATGAAGAGAACAAATCCCCAGAAAGGTAGAGGAGTTGATCCTAAATTTGTTCCGATCTCCTGGGATGAGGCATTAGATATTGTTGCAGATAAACTGCTGGAGCTCAGAAAGAATAATGAACCTCACAAATTTGTATTTATTAGAGGGAGATATTCAGACAGAACACATACTCTTGCATACGGTACACTACCCAAAATAATCGGATCGCCTAATTCTATCTCACACAGCGCCATTTGTGCAGAGGCAGAAAAATTTGGTTCTTTTGTGACAGAAGGCTTTTGGGGTTATAGAGACTATGATCTTCAGAACATGAAATGCCTTGTCGTATGGGGTTGTGATCCCTTAAGCTCCAATAGGCATGTACCTTTTACCATCAACCAGATTGGTAATCTAATTGATAGGGGGACATTAATTACAATCGATCCAAGACTAAGTGCAATAGCTGCTAAATCTCATATGTGGGTACCAGTAAAACCCGGTGAAGATGGAGCACTTGCCTTAGCAATCTCCCACGTGATATTAACAAAAGGGCTCTGGAACAAAGAGTTTGTTGGCAATTTCAAAGACGGCGTCAATCAATTCAAAGCTGGCAAAACTATTGATGAATCAGCTTTTGAGGAAAAACTCACTTCAGGGATTATTAAATGGTGGAACATAGAACTCAAAGATAGAACTCCCGAATGGGCTGAAAAAATATGCGGCGTATCAAAGGCTCAGATTATAAAGATTACCGAGACAATTGCTTCCGCTGCTCCTAAGTGTGCCATATGGATGGGACCTGGTCCTGTTATGAGTCCGAGAGGAGCCGCAGCGGCTCAGGCAATATACGCTATTAATGGACTTTTAGGCTGCGTAGATGTAGAAGGCGGAATACTAACCAATCATCCAAAGACTCCATCAGGAAGACTACCCTCCATTGATCCTTTCCTTGATGACATAGCAAAGAAATACGGTAAGGAGAAAAAGATAGACCAGAGAGGATACAAGCAGTTTCCTGCATTAAATCCTGACCCAGATAAGAAGGGGTATTTTAGACCAGGCGCCGGAGTCATCACTAACAACGTAGCAACTGGCATTTTAAACTCCGATCCTTATGATGTTAAGGTAGTGATCAGTTACTGGTCAAACTTTAATTTCTCATGTACAGAAGCAGAAAGATGGGACAAAGCATTGTCAAAGGTTTTTCATGTCCATATCGGTACAAACCCCTCAGAAGAAGCCATGTTTGCTGACATTGTCCTACCTGCAGCTCATCATGCAACTCAGAAACTTTCACTTATTACAAATAAAGGTAACGGGTATACCCATATATCAATCCAGCAGCCAGTTGTGGGAAGACTATGGGAAGAAAAGGCTGATGAGACAGAGATAATGTACATGTTAGCCCAGAAACTGGCTCAAAAAGGCTTCCCGAATATGCTTGATTACTTCAATTCGTTTAAAGATCCCGAGACTGGGAAGACACCAACTGGTCCTGAGGATTTTGCAGAGATTGCATGCAAAATCATTAGTGCACCTGTCTGGAGCTCAAAGGAGCCCCTTAAGGGTTCGCCTACCATTAATGGTTGGGAAGATTTCAAGGCAAAAGGGATCTATAATTCAGAGCCTTACAAATACAAAGTTCTATGGGAAAAGGGATTCCCAACTCCTACAAAGAAGTTTGAGTTTTATAGCGAAGGACTTAAAGCAGGACTCAGTGCCCATGCGGAAAAACACAAGACAACCATTGACGATATTGTAGTAGCTGCCCAATATACAGCAAAAGGAGAACAGATTTTCGTTCCTCATTACGAGCCACCAAAGGTATTGGGCGATACTTCGAAGTATCCCTTTGTCTTAATTGACTTTAAGTCAAGACTAAATAGAGAAGGGAGAAGTCAGAACACCACATGGTTCCAGGAGTTTAAGAAAGTAGACTTTGGTGACGAGAGCTGGGAAGACGTGGTAAGAATAAATCCCGATGACGCCAAAAAGCTCGGGATCAAGAATGGAGACAAGGTAAAGCTCTCATCTATTTCAGGTAGTATTATTGTCACTGCAAAGCTTTGGGAAGGTGTAAAGCCAGGTACACTTTCAAAGTGTTTTGGACAGGGGCACTGGGCTTATGGCAAGGTAGCAGCCAAAGAGTTTAACAAGACACCAAGAGGTGGAAACAACAATGATCTCATGCCCTTTGACACTGAGAGGATGACAGGCAGTAACTGCAGGAACGGTGGCTTTACCGCTGTAAGAATAGAGAAAGTCTAATGAAAGGAGGTAAAGATAGATGCCTAAATACGGAATGGTAATAGACTTACAAAAATGTGTCGGCTGTGGTGCTTGTGCCATAGCATGCAAGACAGAAAACAATACTCAGGACAGGGCAAAAGGACAGACTTTCAACTGGGCGGATTTCTTTATGAAAACAGAGGGGAAATATCCTGATGTGAAGTTTACGGTGTTACCTGTTCTCTGCAACCATTGCACAGATGCTCCCTGTGTTAAAGCATGTCCTGTTAAACCTAAGGCGATGCACAAACATGAAAATGGTATGACAATCCATAATATGGAAAGATGTATTGGATGCCGCCGATGCCAGCGGGCATGTCCTTATAGTTCGGAGGATGTTGACAAAGCTGGTCTCCAGTTTAGCGTAATTAGTTTTAACGATTTTTCAGATGAAGTTCATCCTTTCTACAAAGATACAAAAGAGCTTATTCCTGGCTGTACTTCTTCTGGTGACGATGTTTCAAAAAAAGTAGGAGAAATACCACCACATCGCACAATGTATAAGCATTCTGACTATGATAGCATTAGAAAGAAAGGCAAGGTTGAAAAGTGCATTTTTTGCGAGCACAGAGTTATTAACGGTGAACAGCCTTACTGTGTTGTTTCCTGCCCTGCAGGTGCAAGAATCTTTGGTGACCTTTCTGATCCTAACAGCGAGGTAAGCAAGCTACTTAAGGCTCATAAAGCTGTCGGACTCAAAAATAATAAAGGTGAATTCTTAAGATCAGGCGAAAAAGGCACTCAGCCCAATGTCTTTTATATCAGGAGCTTTAAGGGAACAGTTAAAAAGGCATAGTACCTTTATCTATTGATGTAACCGGGAGTAATAGAGCATTCAGATGCTCTATTACTCCCCTTTTCTTTGTTTTACCAATTAATGTTTCCCAAGAGGAGCTGATGATGAACATAGAGGAATTGATAGTAAGTGAAAAAATCAGAGGAGATTGTTACAGATTTCTATCCGCCTGTTTCTATAAACCCAACAAATCTCTTTTTGAGCAGGAAAATCTGCTTAGAAATCTTACAGAGGGATTAAAAAGAGTCTGCCATTCTGCAGCTATATTTGCAGAAAAAATGGAAGAAGCCTTTGCAAAAAGCTCAGAGGAGAGTCTTTTAATTGACTATGCAAAACTTTTTGTAGGTCCTGATATGCTCATAGCTCCGCCTTATGGGTCGGTTTATCTTGACAAGGAAAGAAAGGTTATGGGAGATTCCACTATTAAGACAATAAAGTTCTATCGTGATGCGGGACTAATAATGAGCGATACCTTTAAAGAACTCCCCGACCATATCGCAGTTGAGCTGGAGTTTATGTACTATCTTGTATTTAAAGAATCAGAAGCACTGGAGAAGTCTGATATTGATACTGCTAATAAATTTATTAAGATGCAACAGGAATTTCTAAATTCATTTCTCGGACTCTGGATAAATAATTTTTGTGAAAAAATTAAAAATGGTACAGAAAATGAGTTTTATCAAGCTCTTGCCGATTGCGTAGAAGACTTTATTTTTAACTCAAGAATACCTAATGAGACTCCCTTTACTGAAGGAGCAATAGATAACAATAATAATTAAATGAGGATCTTACAATAAATAAACACCTTTTAAATCTAAAACTGGCTTGTTTGGTAATTAAAATATAGTAGCATATGAAAGAAGCTAATTAATATGGTGAAAAAAGAGTTTAACACTGATCTCATAGTAAACGAGAGAGTAATTGAGCTTAACAATTTTGTTCAAAACTATATTGGAGCTGTTGTCTATGGTATTGTATATGCCCTTGGAGCTGAGCCCGGCGAAGTCGAGCTTGTTATCTCTAAAACAAAAAATTTAGAAATTAAAGTCAACGATAGAAATATTGAGATAAGAAAGCCTTTCGTTTACCACATAGTGGAAAGCACAGTAAGAGGACTACTCTCTCCTTTAAAAGATGTCTTCTTTCTTGATGAATTAACAATAAAGACAAAAAAAATAGATTCTTAACTTCGGACTCCTAAATTTTTTTCTAAAAGTCTGTGGTCAAACCAAATCGGCGATAGCTATTTGTTCTGTATTTTTTATAACTGAATAAAAATGGCTAAGTAGCAGCAAATGCATAACTCTTTTCTTTATGTTATAATACCAACAGGCAATAGGAAATTTAAAAAAACTTCCTTAACAAACAATAGGAATGAAAAATGATAGCAATAAATAGCAAAAATATCAAAGATCCTAAATACATATGCGGTGCATTTTTTATGTTTTTTTTTGTTTTTCTCCTATCTGGCTGTGAAAATAGAGAAATCTCTATCAAAGTAAGTCTAAAAAGAAGATCAGCTGCTTCTATAAGTCCTCCCACCATTAAGGAAGAAGGCACATTAAAATTTGGTTTTGACCTCCGGCTCAATCCAAGAGAGGATGTAATGATATATACACCTTTCATTAGCTATCTTGAAAAAGAGACAGGGAAAAGATTTTCCATAAGATTTACGGAAAAATATGAAGACACAATGGAAAACCTTGGTAAAGGAGTTACCCATTTTGCTGCCATGGGGCCTGTAAACTGCGTTCTGGCAAG
The DNA here is from genome assembly GCA_041640455.1 of bacterium. GTDB lineage: Bacteria > CALINM01 > CALINM01 > CALINM01 > CALINM01 > JAOAGA01. Next base: position 11,669 of record JBEQAF010000021.1, on the reverse strand, counting down.
TAAAAAGTATGGCGCAGGATGTTTAGTGATGGGGCTGAATTCAGAAAACAAGCCGGAATATAGAGCCGTAATATTTACTAGACCAAACAGCTCCATAAAAAGCCTTACTGAACTAAAAGGAAAAACTTTTGCTTTCGGAGATAAATATTCTACCCAAGGGCATATTATTCCTAGAAAGATGTTAGAGGATGTAGGCATTGATTTAAAGGATTTAAAAGGCTATGTCTTTACCGGTTCCCACGTAAATACAGCAAGAGCTGTGCTGAAAGGAGATTATGATGCGGGTGCGATACAGGATACACTCGCTAAAAATCTTTTAGCAGAAGGGAAGATAAAAGTAATAGCCATATCCAAACCTTATCCAAGCAGTCTTATATGCTATAACAAAGATCTTGACCCTTCAATTGTTCAGTCAGTAAAAAAAGCTCTTCTATCCTTTGATCCTCAGGGGAAGCATAAAAATATAGTAGTAAACTGGAATAAAACAGAGATGCCAAACGGTTTTGCACCTTATAATGAGAATTCGATGAAAGAGATTAAAGCTTTAACTATTAAATACGGTCTAATTAAATGAAGCTGGGAGTAAAGATAGTTCTTCTTAATGGAGCAGTAGTTGTTAGCCTGGGCATACTAATCGGCCTTGCCATTAAGGAAGCAGTTACAACCTCGTTAAGAGCCGAGTTAACAAAGCACGGCGAATCCATAGCTAGAAATCTTGCAAATAGAATTGCAGACTCTATTTTGCTTGACGACTTATATAAAACTCAAGAAGCTATAGAGGATGTAATAAAGACAGAAAATGATATTGAATACATCTTTGTTACAGGCAAAGATGGACACTTATTTGCCCATACATTTCAAAACGGCTACCCTCCAGATTTACTAACCTGGAATCCCGTCGTAAAATCAGCAATCTCTGTTCAACTTCTTGATACAGAAGAGGGCTTTATTCGGGATATAGGTATAAAAATATTCGAAGGTATGAAGCCTGAGCTTCACGTAGGTTTAAGAGAAACGAGAATAAACGAGACTCTTGCAAGAATTAGAAATCTTGTTATATCTCTAACTTTAATAGTCACGGCCATAGGTTCTGTTCTTTCTTGCTTCCTTAGTGTGTTTATAACCAAACCCCTCTTCAAGCTTGTTGAGTTTGCCCATGACCTTGCAAAAGGGAATTTTGGAAAAAGCATCGAGATTAAATCAAAAGATGAAGTGGGTGAGCTTGCGGAGACATTTAATTTTCTTTCTTTCGAGCTGGATGCATACAGAAAAAAAATGGAAGAGTCTTATAAACAACTATTAAGGACTGAAAAGCTTACTGCTTTAGGAAGGCTTTCAGCAGGTTTAGCTCATGAAATTAGAAATCCCCTTACTTCTATAAGAACTTTATTTCAAACATTTAAAGACAATCTTACTATCACAAGGGATGATGTGGAGATAGTTTTATCAGCAGTTGATCAGATGAACGACCTGCTCAATAAATTTCTTAGATTTGCAAGGACTGATGAGTTTAGTCTATCTGATGTTTACATTAATTCAGTGATTAAACATGTACTTAATCTTGCTCAGTATCAGATAAAAAATCAATCTGTCATGGTATCTCTTAACCTGGCTAGGATCCCCAAAATAAAGGCAGATAAGGCTATGATTCAGCAGGCTATTCTTAATCTTGTTCTAAACGCAGTCGAAGCAATGCCAGGCGGAGGTAATTTGACAATTAGTAGTAAAATTGAAGATAGCAAGGCAGTCGTAATTATTGAAGATACTGGTTCTGGAATACCAGAAGAGATTAAAGACAAAATATTTGATCCATTTTTTACTACTAAACCAGATGGTACAGGGCTTGGACTTTCTATCGTATATAACGTAGTAAACATTCATAACGGTGAAATAAGTTTTTATAGTAATGAGAAGGGCACAACATTTATAATTAAGATACCACTAAATCTATGAGTAAGATCCTAGTTGTAGATGATCAAAGAATAGTCTGTTACTCCCTTCAAAGATTTCTTCAATCAGAGGGATATAAGGTTGAGACCGCTACAAGCGGAAAGGAGGCACTTTCTATTTTAGATAGATTCAGACCTGATTTAGTTATTATGGATGTTAGGATGCCAGAAATGGATGGACTTGAGGTCCTAAAAACGATAAAGGCATCCTATCCAAAAATTCAGGTTATTATGATGACCGCATATAGCACCACTGAAAAAGCCATAGAAGCAATAAAGCTTGGAGCTTACGATTACCTTACTAAACCCTTTGATAATTACGAGTTATTGATGCGCATAGCGGATGCTATAAAAACTAAGGAGTTAATGTCAGAGGTTGTCACCTTTGATACCACTGATAATTATAAGGAAGGAGAAAGAATCATTGGTAGAAGCCCTCTCATGCTTGAAATATATAAGCAGATCGGCAAGGTAGCCTCAACATATGTACCAGTCCTTATTAAAGGTGAAAGCGGAACCGGAAAAGAGTTAATTGCAAGGGCTATTTATCATTACAGTAACAGATCCCAAAAACCATTCCTCGCTATAAACTGTGCAGCAATTCCAGAGCAGCTTTTAGAAAGTGAGCTATTTGGATATGAAAAAGGTGCATTTACAGGGGCAGACTTCAGGCGTATTGGTAAGTTCGAACAATGCAATGGGGGGACTCTTTTTTTAGATGAGATTGCTGATATGAGTCTGCCGCTACAGGCAAAGGTTTTAAGGGTTTTACAGGATGGTCGTTTTCAGAGATTAGGCGGAACTGAGATGGTTGTAACTGACGTTAGAATTATTGCCGCAACCAATAAAAACATTGAAGAGATGGTAAAAAATCACACCTTCAGGGAAGACCTTTATTATCGAATAAACGTGGTTACTATTAACGTGCCTCCCCTCCGAGACAGAAAAGAGGACATTAAAGAGCTTGTTCACTACTTTATCCAAAAATATAACAAAAAACTTGGCAAAACAATCAAAGGTATCACTGCTGAGTCTATGAAAAAACTTACAGAATACTCCTGGCCTGGTAATGTAAGAGAACTGGAAAACATAATTCAAAAGGCCATTGTATTTTGTAATAACGACTATATTTCTATTGATTCATTGAGCTACCCAGATCTGAAAAAAACTGGTAACTATAAATCTTTAGATGACGCGATAGAAAACCTTGTCAATCTGGCATTTAGAGATGGATGTCATGATAAGTTTCAGGATATTTTAAGTTTAATAGAAAAGAGAATGGTAAAAAGGGCTTTAGAACTTACAAAAGGCAACCAGGTTCAAGCTGCAAAGCTTTTGGGTATTTCAAGAAATACGTTAAGAAAAAAACTGGAAGAGTAAACACCTCTCTTTTTTCCTGTTTAAAATTTGAACATCTGCTCTCTTTCTGAACAGATTTTAATAATAAAAATCTTTAATTTATCAATAATCTATTGCTGGCACAATGATTGCAGTTTGATATTTATAATTTTTCCTTAAAAAGGAGGCGTTTATATGTCAAAAAAGTACGCTTTGATTGTTGACTTAAGAAAATGCGTAGGCTGCACGTCCTGTCAGGTAACCTGTAAAATGGAGAACTCAACCCCTTTTGGTCTTTTTCGGTCAAAGGTAGACATTGCAGACGCAGGTGATTATCCCAAGCCAAAACGATACTTCTTTCCAAAAATCTGCAATCAGTGTGATGATGCACCTTGTATCTCGCCCTGCCCAGTTAAAGGTGCAACCTACAAAAGAGAAGATGGCATCGTAATGGTAAACAAAGATCTTTGCATTGGGTGTGGAAGATGTATATCTGCTTGTCCTTATGGAGCGCGATTCAGACATCCCTATATCCCTGTAAAAAATGATCCAGCCAAATATGCTAAAGATGTACCTGAAGTTAGAGGGAAAAAAGCAAAGGATCTAAGTGTGGTAGATAAATGTGATTACTGCAGTCACCTTATTGATCAAGGAATCGAAGAGCCTGCCTGTGTAAGAAACTGTGTAGGAAAGGCCAGATATTTTGGCGATCTCAATGATCCAGATAGCTATGTCTCAAAAATAAAAGCATCTATTAAAACTAGCGAGTGGCATCCTGAGTATGGCACCAAACCTATAACCATATTTATTGCACCAGATGAGCAGGTTTTCAAAGCCGCCGATGGACTTATAAATAAATAGGAGGTGAGATTATGCAGATATCAAGAAGGGTATTTTTAAAATATGCAGGCGCCCTAAGCGGCCTAACAGTGCTTAACAATACAGGTCTAATATCTTTAAGACACCTATCGCCAAAAGAAGCAGAAGCAATGCAGACAAGTATGGGAAAATATGAGATTAAGTATACAGCCGATGCGATGTGTCCAGCAGAATGTGGACTGGAAATATGGGTTAAGGACGGAAAGATTGCAAAAATTTATGGAAACAAGGCAGTTCCCATGAACGATGGGACAGCCTGTGCCAAAGGGGTTGCAGCTCAACAACTGGTATACTCTCCCTATAGGTTAAAATACCCTATGATTAGAGTTGGAGAAAGGGGCTCAGGCAAGTTTAAGAGAGTAACGTGGGAAGAGGCTATCGATTATATAGGCAGAAAGCTTATAGAGATCAAAAAGAAATATGGCGCCGAGTCTGTTATAATGGACTGTGGAGATGTTACAGATAGAGATCAGTACTGGAGGTTGTTTTTTGCGTTCGGAAGTCCTAACTGTACCGAGCATGGCTCCATCTGTGATACCCCAAGAAGACATGGTCCTAAACTCATGGTTGATGGAAAAAGATGGGAGCCCGATATTATGAGGCCTGTTTTAGTAAGACAGCCAGATGGATCCTTAAAAAAAGACTATACTTACAGGACAAAGCTAATTATATACAACGGCTGGAACCCCTTTGTGGCCACACGAATCTATTATGAGAACCGGGGTACAGTAGGAGCTAAGGTTGAAAACGACTGCAAAGTTGTTGTTATAGACCCATCCTATTCAAATACTGCTACAGCTGCAGATATCTGGTTAGCTCCGAAGGCAGGTACAGACGGTGATCTTTTCGGAGCCATGTTAAGATATATTCTTGAAAACGACAATCAGAGTGATCCAAACAGAAGATACATTGACTGGAGCTTTAAGAAATACTCAGTTGGCTGGGATGAGTTTGAAGCAGCGTTTAGAACCTGGTGGGGTAAGAAAGATCCTATCAATGGATTGAGCTATTTTAGCCTTGAGTGGGCTGCAGATAGAACCGGTCTTACAAAAGAACAGATAGCAGAGCTATCTCATCTTTTTGGTATTACAAAGCCTGCAGCTTTAGTATGGGGCATGCAGTCACCAGGCCATCATTACAACGGCTACTGTGCGTCAATACTTGGTGTCGCTCTTAATGTTATTACTGGCAACTTTGAGGCTCCAGGAGGAATTATAGATACAGAGATTGTAAAATGTAGCAAGGGTGGTAACGCAACGGGAAGGCAGTTTAAGAAAAGAAAGGTTAAGAGGATAATTAACGGTAAGGAGGTTGAAGGAGAGGTTGAGCATCTCCATATGGATCTCTACGGTAGCAAATATCCAGCAGCATGGGACGATGCGGTGGCTGATTATCCAAATGCAATTAAAGAAGGTGTTGATATCAGATACGGATCCTTTAGAGGCTACTATTATTTTATAAAGGCTTACATATTAAGGACAGGAAATACCGTTGTAACTGGATCTGCTCCATGGAAATGGATAGATGCCCTGACTGCGAAGGACAAAAACGGTAATTACAAACTCGAACTGTTTGTCTTTATTGATAGTCTATATCTAGAAAGTGCTCTTTATGCTGATGTGATACTACCAGAGGCAAGCTTTGCTGAAAGACAGAGTTTAAGCGATATTTATCCCTCCCATCCAGTTATCTATAACAGAGATGCTGTTATTAAACCCCTACATGAGTCTAAAAATCCAACTGAGATAATGAACATGCTGGCAAAAAAACTTCACGAGTTGGGCGATCCAGACATAAAAGGATCTGACTTCTGGGAGAAATATAAAACAGAAGAAGATTTTGTTAACGAGATGCTTGAAGTGGCTCCAGGAAGGGCTAATGTAGGCACACCTTTACCTTATCCTCAGTATCCAGAGGGTTATAGACTTATTGGCACGCCTGAGTCACTTGATAAAGGTGAAGTAACTATTGACCATGAAAAAAAGATAGTGAAAGGCAAGCCTGTGACGGTAGAGTGGCTTAGAAAAAATAATGGTGTAGCTATCTGGCCAATGAGCTGGTATAGGTTTAAAAAACACAATTCAGATGAGCCCAACAAAGTGTTTCCTGGCACCTCATCAAAGCTAATAGAGTTTAAGTTTGACTGGGTAGAAGGGGGAAAACGCTATGGAGGCTATAGCCGACACAATGAAAAGATAGAAAAGGCAGGAGGAGAGGTGCCGAAAGGGCTCAAAGAGATCGGATTTTCAAAATTTCCAGAAACCTTCTACTGGTTTGAGACCAAATGGAATCCCTATACCAATCCTGAGTATAAAAAATATTTAAAAGATTATCCATTCCAGCTAATCTGCGGGCGAGTCCATCATGCCATGAGCGGAACTCAGATGATTCCTTGGCTAGGTGAGATTAAAGCGGAAGGTATATGGCAGCCCATGAACAAAGAGTTTGAGGCAGAAGTAACAGAGGCAGTGCCATCAGGTAATGAGCCCATGAAAACTGTTAAGATGAAGTTTAAAGCTAATTCCTATTCGGTCGGTACAGTTTGGATGAACATAGATGATGCAAAGAGACTTGGCATTAAAAATGGAGATCTGGTGGTAGTAGAGAACCCTCTTGGCAGATCCACAAAAGGTAAAGTATTTGCATCCGGTGGTATTAGACCAGGGGTAATTAAAATTGGCTTTGCAACAGGTGGAAGGTTTAGCCCTGGTCTCGGTCCTGCCTATAAAACAAAGGACTACACTCCCAGTCACAACGATCTTGTAGACCCAGATTGTATAAGCCCAATTATGGGATTTCCTGCTTACGCTGATATGCTTGTTAGAGTGAAAAAGATTTAAAATAGTGGGGGGCACTAATCCCCCCTTTTACTTTTATAACACATTTAGGGAGATAGCTAATTATGATCGATGAGCTTAAAGAGGAGATTTATCTATATAACTTGCTAAGGCAGCTTTTTTTAAAAGAGCCAAATGGTGAACTTCTAAGTGAGCTTGCAAAAATTAATATATCTGACGATAATCAAGATGAGGTGAAATATGGACTTATGCTAATGGCTGAGTCAGCAAAAAAAAACAAAAACAGAATTGAAAATTGGGAAGAAGAGCTTGCAACAGAGTATGCGCGGCTTTTTTTAGGACCTCAACGGCCTGCAGCAGTCCCCTATGCATCTTTCTATCTTTCTGAATCAAAAACATTAATGACTGAAGAGACCATAAATGTGAGAAAAAAATATCTTGAAGCAGGCATGGTAGTTAGAGATCTTTGCCGTATTCCAGATGATCACGTAGGCATCGAGATTGAGTTTATTTTCTACCTAACTCAAAGGATCATTGAACTTTTTGAAAGTGAGCAACGAGAAGAGGCCTCAAAACTTTTTGAAATAAGAAGTAGCTTCCTCAGTGAACATATGAAGCTCTGGGTATGTTCTTTTGCAGATAATGTATTAGAAGCAACTAAGGAGGATTTTTTCCGAGGAGCAGCACATGTCTTAAAAGGGGTCATTTGTTCCAAGTAAAAAATCCTTAGCTTTCTTTATTTAAAAATTCTTAAGCAAAAGGGCAAAAAAGAAAGTTATAATGTTTAGCTTATTTTTTTAAAGGTAGTTCTTTTTCCAACATCTTCTGGTGGTTTAAGAGCTGCCTTTCTGCCGCAGGAGCTAAATATAATAGCAATTAAAACTAAGAGGGTAGCTAACTTTCTAATCAAGCTTATTCTCCCATTCAGATAGAGCTTTTTTTACCTGATTAATACCTGTTGCTCCTTTAACATCTCTTTTGTTTATGGCTTCATTAAGGTCTATGGCATTATAGATGTCTTTTTCAAATAGGGATGAAAAATTTTTAAACTCTTTCAGACTCAAATCCTTTAGCTCCTTTTTTTTGTCTTCACAATAGGCTACAATCTTTCCAGTAATCTCATGGGCATCTCTAAAGGGTAGACCTTTTTTTGCCAGATAGTCCGCAATCTCTGTGGCAAGAATAAACCCTTTTCCTGTTTCGGTATATAACCTTTTTCTGTTAAACTCCATTTTTGAAACAAGGGGGATAAGCACTCTCAATGAGGCGCACACAGTGTCAACAGCATTAAATATCTGTTCTTTATCTTCCTGCATATCCCTGTTATAGCTAAGAGGGAGTCCTTTCATCAAGGTCAATAGGGCTATCAGACTTCCATATACACGGCCTGTTTTGCCTCTGATAATCTCAAGCACATCAGGATTTTTCTTCTGGGGCATTATAGAGCTTCCTGTACAGAACTCATCAGGTAGCAATACAAATGAAAATTCATAGGAGTTCCAGATTATAATATCCTCTGAGAATCTAGAAAGGTGCATCATTATAATGGCAAGGGCTGATAAAAGCTCAATGGCAAAGTCTCTATCTGAAACTGCATCGATGCTGTTTCCTGTAACCCCGGCAAATCCAAGTTTTTTTGCCACATACTCTCTATCTATCGGATAAGTGGTGCCTGATAGAGCTCCAGAGCCAAGCGGCATCAGGTCTACTCGTTTAAATCCATCTATAAGCCTTTCTTTATCCCTCTCAAGCATCTCCACATAGGCAAGCAGATAATGAGATAATAAAACAGGCTGAGCCCTTTGAAGATGTGTATATCCTGGTGCTGGCTGATCTATATATTCTTTTGCCTTGCTAATAAAAGACTTTTGGAGTCTGGTTAAAAGAAGATAAAGCTCTTTGATTTTTTTTCGAATATAAAGTCTTATATCAAGAGCTACCTGATCATTTCTACTTCTTGCTGTATGAAGTTTTCCCGCTACTGCACCTATCTTCTCTTTTAGTCTCGCCTCTATGGACATATGAATATCTTCATATTCTTTTTTAAATTCAAATACTCCCTTCTCTATCTCCTTTTTTATCTCCTTTAACCCTCTAATTATTTTTTTGCCATCTTCGGGACTTATTATCTTTTGTGAGACAAGCATTTCGCAATGGGCAATACTTCCTTCAATATCTTCTTCATAAAGTCTTTTGTCAAAAGATATGGATTCAGTAAACTCCTCTACCAGCTGATCTGTAGTCCCCGAAAATCTTCCGCCCCAGAGCTTTTTCATCTTGACCTCTACTATATGCCCATCATGGCTTTAATTCTCAATCTAAGGGCATTAAGCTTTATAAAGCCTTCTGCATCTTTCTGATTGTATACATCATCTTTCTCAAAGGTTGCCATCTTTTCCATATAAAGGCTTTTCTTAGACTCCCTGCCAGCTATAATCAGATTGCCTTTGTAAAGCTTAAGTCTGATTTTACCTTCTACATTTTTTGATGCCTCATCAATAAACTTCTGCAATAACTCTCTTTCAGGAGAAAACCAGAATCCGTAATAAATAAGTTCAGCATATCTGGGCATAATGGTGTCTTTTAGCCTTAAAACCTCTCTGTCAAGAGTTATGGCTTCAAGAGCTCTTCTTGCTTTATGAATTATAGTTCCACCAGGCGTTTCATAAACTCCTCTCGATTTCATCCCCACAAATCTGTTTTCAACAATATCATCTCTACCTATGCCGTGTTTTCCGCCCAGTTTGTTTAATGTATCCAGCAGAACATGGGGCTTCATCTTTTTTCCGTTTATAGCTACCGGATCGCCCGCTTTAAACTCTATTTCCAGATATTCGGGGTTATCTGGTGCCTTTTCTGGAGAAACAGTTATCTGAAAAATATCTTCGGGAGCTTCTTTTGATATATCCTCAAGAATCCCCCCTTCATAGCTTATATGCAGAAGATTTCTATCGCTGCTGTAAGGTTTGCTTTTTGTAACGGGGACCGGGATTTTATGTTTTTTTGCATAATTTATCAGATCTGTCCTCGATTTAAAATCCCATTCTCTCCATGGTGCAATTATCTTAATGTTTGGCATAAGCGCATAGGCGGTCAGCTCAAATCTCACCTGATCATTGCCTTTGCCTGTTGCTCCGTGAGATATGTAATCTGCTTTCTCTTTTTTTGCTATCTCTATCTGCTTTTTTGCAATAAGCGGTCTTGCAATGGAGGTACCAAGCAGATACCCCGTTTCATATATGGCGTTTCCTCTAAGCATTGGGAACACAAAATCTCGGACAAACTCCTCTTTTAAATCTTCTATATAAACCTTTGAAGCACCTGTTTTTAAAGCTCTTTCATGAACCGTGTCAAGCTCCTCACCCTGACCCAGATCTGCTGCAAAAGCTATGACCTCTGCCTTGTAGGTCTCCTTGAGCCATTTTAGTATTACTGAGGTATCCAATCCGCCAGAATATGCAAGTACAATCTTTTTTGCCATATCTACTCCTTTTGTTTTATTAAAAACTCCATTAAAGATTTCTGGGTATGGAGTCTATTTTCAGACTGGATGAATATTTTAGAGTCCTTTGATTCCATTATCTCATCCGTTATCTCCTGCCCTCTATATGCAGGAAGGCAGTGAAGAACAATGGTATCCTTTCTTGCGTGTTTTAAAAGCTTTTTGTTAATCTGATAGCCCTTAAATGCTTTTTTTCTTTCCTCTGCTTCAGCCTCGTCTCCCATACTGACCCAGACATCGGTATTTACCACATGGGCAGACCTTACCGCATCTTCTGGCTTTTCAGAAATCATAAAATTTTTGTTTTTCAACGCCCTCTGCAGTAGGGTATTGTCAGGCAAGTATGCTTTTGGACAGGACATGGAAAGGTTAAATCCAAGAACAAGATGAGCTTCAAGCCATGCATTTGCCATGTTATTGCCGTCTCCAACCCATGCAATGTTAAGATCCCTGTAGCTACCAAAATGCTCATAGATAGTAAAAAGATCCGAAAGCACCTGAACTGGATGAGTAAGGTCAGAAAGTCCGTTTATAACCGGACAGGTTGCATATTTTGCAAGCTCCTCAAGCTTTGAGTGCTCGAAACAACGGTAAATTATCATATGGACATATCCTGACAAAACCCTTGCCGTATCTTTTATGGGCTCTCCTCTCCCCATCTGAAGATCTCGTGGACTTAAAAATATGGAAGTACCGCCAAGTTCGCTGATACCTACCTGAAAAGATACCCTTGTCCTTGTAGAGGACTTTTCAAATATTAAGGCGGCAGTTTTACCTTTAAGAGGCATGACTCTTTTATTTTTTCCCCTTTCTTTTTTCATCAGGGCTGTTCTCTTAATCAGTTGGTCAATCTCTTCAGCTGAAAGGTCAAAAAATCTTAAAAAATCTCTTTTCATCAAAATACCTCTTTTAATGTGTCTTCAAACCTGGAAAGAAAATCATCAATCTCTCTATAGGATACATTTAAAGGCGGCACAAGTCTTACCGTATTTTCTGCAGTAATATTAATGAGAATTCCCTTTGCCATTGCTTTTTTTACAATCTCCGATGGCTCTTTGTGCTCTGTGGTAATACCCAAAAGTAGCCCCATCCCCCTCGGATTTTTAAGGGGGTACTTTTCTACCAGCAAAGATAGAGATTTTAATAGATAACTGCCCTTTGATTCAACATCTTTTAAAAATCTGCTGTTAATTCTTTTTACAA
>JBEQAF010000020.1:0-28737 GCA_041640455.1 bacterium | reverse complement strand
GAGAGGCATTAAAAATAAAACTGAGATAGAGGACAGAGTTGTAAAAGCACTTAAAAATGCTGCCCTATGGGATGAGGTTAAGGATAAGCTCAAGGATGTGGCATTCAACCTTTCTGGCGGTCAACAGCAGCGATTATGTATCGCAAGAGCTCTTGCATCTGATCCAGAGATACTGCTCTTTGATGAGCCCACATCAGCTCTTGATCCTATTGCAACCTCTAAGATTGAGGAGCTTATTGTGGAGCTGAAAAATAAGGTTACCATCATAATTGTAACTCATAATATGCAACAGGCTGCAAGAGTTTCAGACTATACAGCTTTTTTCTATCTGGGCGAGATGATTGAGTTTGATGAAACTGAAAAGCTATTTACCAATCCTAAAAATAGGTTAACAGAGGATTATATAACCGGGAGGTTTAGCTAATGATGACATTAATAGATCAGAATATTAAAGATATAGAAAATAAACTGCTTCAGATGGCAGAGATTGTTCAGACTCAGATTGCAGATGCTATTAAAGCACTACTTGACAGAGATTCAAGGCTTGCAGAGGGCGTTATGGCAAGAGACAGAAAGGTAAACAGCCTTGATGTTTCTATTGATGAGGACTGCATAAAGTTTATAGCATTAAGACAGCCAAAGGCTAAAGATCTGAGAGAGATAATCACTATGATGAAGATGACATCTGATCTGGAAAGAATAGGTGATATGGCTGTTAATATTTGTGAAAGGGTTATAGAGCTTAATGAGGAGCCGCCACTAAAACCTTATATTGACCTGCCAAGAATGGCAATGATTGCAAAGGATATGGTTAAAAATACCATAGATGCCTTTCTGGCTAAGGATAAAGCTCTTGCCTGCAAAGTTATCAAAAGCGATGATGATGTGGATCTCCTGATGAGACAGATAGCCAATGAGCTTACCCTTTTTATGATAGAAGATCCAAAGAAGATATCAAGAGCAGTGAAAATATCTTACATTACTAAATATATTGAGCGGATTGCAGATCATGCGGTCAACATGGCAGAGATGATTATCTATCTTATAGAGGGTAAGATAATAAGGCATACCGAGTTCGAAGAATCCAATATCTGTAAAGACAATAAATAGAATTTTAACACTTTTTTAAATTATCCTTAATTGCTGTTTAAAAATCCATACTTAAAATCTTATCTCAGTCAGATAAGGAGTTAAGTATGGAAAAGATCGGCAAGCTCATATTCACCAAAGACTTTATTTCAGATAAGATTCTTGTAAAAGATCTCTTTGATAACTTTTTAAGAGGCACTATTAAAGACTCCATAGCCATATGTAATAATGATAAAAAGCCTATCGGACTGATAATAAAACAGAAGTTTCTTACAAAACTTACCGAAAGATACGCCTTTGAATTATATCAGAAAAAAGAGATTATAAAATTAGCAACCCCCGATTTCCTTGCGGTAAGCTACGATGAGCCTCTGGACTCAGTAGTTAACAAGGCTCTTAAAAGAAAGACTGATAATGTATATGATGAAATAGTTGTAATTAATCAGATGGGCGAATATGAAGGGCTGGTCTCAATAAAAAATCTGATTATTGAACAGACCAACAATCTGGCTAATCTTTTAGTACAACAGGAGTTAGCTCAGGCAAAAACAAAGGAGCTTGAAGCCATAAATGAGATTAAAAATCAGTTCATATCAAATGTCACTCATGAGCTAAGGTCTCCAACCAATGTCATTATTGGTGCCCTTGAGATTCTGAAAAAAAACATAAAAGATAATGACCTGAAAAATGCCGATATGATAATAAATATTCTTGAAACCTCTGCAAACAGTCTGAAAATTGTCATATCAAACATACTTGATCTATCAAAAATTGAAGCTGGAAAGATTGAGGTTATCCCCGAAAAATTTAAACTTGATGAACTGATAAAGGATATTCTTGATAATGCATCCATATTAAAGAAAAATAAGCAGATAGATCTGATAGTTCAGATAAATGAGGATCTTGAACTATACACTGATTATGTAAAGCTAAGGCAGATTCTACTTAATCTGGTAAGCAACGCGATTAAGTTTACTGAAAAAGGATATATAAAGATAAGCTCTAAGAATGACAATGATCAGGTTATTATTGAGGTTGAGGACACTGGTTGTGGCATAAAAAAGGAGAATCAGGACAAACTTTTTGTTGCATTCAGCCAGGTTGAGGATGCCAAGACAAAAAAATATGAGGGAACCGGTTTGGGATTAACTATTGTTAAAAAGCTTGTCGGGTTATTACAGGGTGAGGTCTATTTTGAGAGTGAATGGAAAAAGGGGTCTAAATTCGGTATAAAAATACCCATTGAACTGAAGGAGAAAATAAATGAAGAAAAAAATATTTATCATTGACGATGATATTAACCATCTTATTACCACAAAAGCCATTCTTGAGTCAGAGGGTTATGAGGTTATAATTCATCAGAACGGTTTCGGAGCTATCAATTCGGTGAGAGATGCTGAGCCAGACCTTATTCTCCTTGATATAAATATGCCAGGTCTTTCTGGTGAGAATCTATGCACTCTACTTATGGATTATAATAAAACAAAAGATATTCCAATAGTTTTCTATTCTTCTAATGATGAGGACTGCTTGAGAAAAACAGTCAAAGAAAAGAAAGCCAGGGGCTATATCTGTAAGGGAGATCTTGCGGGGTTACGCAAAAAAATCAGTGAATATCTGAAATAGTATCTTAAAATCTGTTCGGAAATAAAAATGCCCGGGCTAACCCGGGCTTTTTATTATTTTTTCTTGGGCGCAGTTGCCGGCGCTGCTGGAGCTGCTGCTGGAGCTGATGGTTTTGGTGCTGAGGCTGGAGCTGCCTGTGCGGGATGACAGTAGTTGCAGAATTTACCGAGATTCTTGCCGTTATCAGTATCAACTATAAGGTATTTGTAATTGGGGTTTGACGGATGGGGATCATGGCAGCTAACACAGACAAATGATCCACCTCTTAACAGGTCAGCTGCAACTTTTGCCTTTTTAGGTGCAACACCTACCGGATGAGTCTTATGAATCTCGATAGGCATAATCCCTGTGTTTTTGTTATGGCATCCTATACAGAATGCATCAACAGGTTTGAGAGCTTCACCAGTTGTATATTTCTCTTTAGTGTCATAAACGGCTGGGAGTTTTTCTCCCTTTGACTGGTGAATGCTGTGACATTCAACGCAGTTTTCATCATGGGGACCATAAGCAAAACTCAGATTTGCAATAAGCAGGACAAGAATTGCAGAAAAGGCTAAAAATATGACCTTTTTCATTTTTTATTCACCTCCTTCTTTTTTTATTTTTAAAAAGGTTAGATATTTTTATTTTTGTTGTCAAGATTTTTAATAAATATGTTACCGTGATAACACCCTTGACAAAAATGACCTTGTTCTCTCTGCTTTCGGGTTTGAAAAAATATTCTCAGGCGTGTCTATCTCAACAATCTCTCCTTTGTCTATAAACACTACCTTGTCTGCCACATCTTTTGCAAAATTCATCTCATGGGTGGATATAAAGGTGGTCATCCCCTCATATACAAGATCTTTTATTACCGAAAGCACCTCACCAACCATCTCTGGATCGAGAGAAGATGTGGGCTCGTCAAACAAAATAGCTTCGGGCTTCATTGCAAGGGTTCTAACTATGGCAACCCTTTGCTGTTCCCCACCGGAAAGCTCTTCGGGATAATTTAACATCTTATTAGTCAGATTAACCCGTGAAAGCAGTTTTTTTGCTTCATCAATAGCTATCTCTCTGCTGATTTTAAGTACTCTTAACGGCGCTTCAATTATATTTTCAAGCACATTCATATGGGGAAAAAGATTAAATTGCTGAAAAACCATGCCCACCTTACGCCTGATTTTATATATGGCTTCAATTTCTTCCTTGGGTGGTCTTTTTCTTTTAACGGAATGCAAAACAGTATCTTCAACCGCAATCTCGCCTTCCTGAAAAAGCTCAAGCCCGTTTATACATTTGAGCAAGGTGCTTTTACCACTACCAGATGGTCCTATTATTACAACCGATTCCCCCTTTTTTATCTCAAGGTCAATGCCTTTCAAAATATGATTTTGATTATAATATTTATGTAGCCCCTTAATTTGAATCATCTCTTTTTTCTTTTTAACCTCTCTTCAAGTTTTTTTGCTATCAGTGACAGTGGGTAGCTCATTCCGAAATAAAGAACTGCTGTTATCAGACCGAGCTCAAAGTATCTTAGAGTTGATGCTGACAGCATGGTATATGTCTTGGTTAGCTCTATCATAGCAATAACGGAAACCAGAGAGGAGTCTTTAAAAAGGGCAATAAAATCGTTTGTAATGCCTGGTAGAGCTATTTTAAAAGCCTGAGGTAGTATTATTCTTCTAACAGATTGAAACTTTGTCATCCCGAGCGAAAGAGCTGCCTCCATTTGTCCTTTGGGGATGGCATTAATGCCCGCACGGTAAAGCTCAGCCTCATAGGCGGCATAATTCATACCGAGCCCTATGATAGCGGCTGTTATGGGTTCCATTGATATACCAATATTGGGAAGTCCATAATAAAGTAGGTAGAGCTGAATAAGTAAAGGAGTTCCACGGTAAACTTCTATATAAAATGTAGCTAATTGACGGAAAGGTGTGGCTGTATACTCCTTAATAATTACCAGAAATAATCCAAGAAATACGGCAAATGCCATAGAAAGAGTGGAAAGTATTATTGTGATACCGGCTCCTTTTAGTAGAGAAGGCAAAAAGTTAATTAGTGGTATCTCTTTGCCTACAGTAGTAATTTCTTTAAGATCCATTGCCTCATCTTTCAGCTTCTCCTGATCTTTGTTCCATAAGTACCATTTTTCAAAAATTCTTTTAAGCTCACCGGAATGTATAAGTTTTTTAAGAGCTCTGTCTATCTCTTCCTTAAGCTCTCTGTCTTCTTTTCTCATTGCAATACCATAAAAACCAATACCTTCTGTATCTCCCACAAACTTAAGATCGGGATTCGGTTTGGCATAATAGGCTGCAATGGGATAGTCCAGAAATACTGCATCAAGTCTTTTCAAAACCAGATCTTCATAAGGTTCAACCACACCAGAATAAAATTTAATGTTAACATCGCCTATGCTTTCCAGAATCCGCTGGGCAACAGCACCCTGCAGAGTGCCCACTTTCATCCCTTTTAGATCCTTGATGCTTTTAATTCTGTCATCATCTTTTCTTACTACCAGCTGTTCAGAATAAACATAATAAGGGATAGAGAAAAGCACTCTGTTTTTTCGATCTTCAGTTATTTCAATGCCGTTCATTGCAAAATCAAAATCTTTTCTTTCGAGGGCTGGGATTAGGCTGTCCCATGCATTCTGGACAATCTTTAACTCCACTCCCAGCTCTTTTGCAATTGCTTGGGCGATATCGTATTCAAATCCGATTATCTTTGATGAGTCTTGGGGATCATGAAACACATAGGGTGCACCACCTTCAAGATCTGTCCCCCAGATTATATAACCTCTTTTCTTTATTTGCTCAAAGGTATTTTTGCCTTTTTCTGCATTGCAGTTTCCTGATAGAATATGCAGTAGAACTAATAGAATGACTACAGTATGCCTTGCAAAGAATTGCATAAGTAGCATATTAAATATGAGACATTGCAAAATCAAGAAAAAAAATCACTAAAAATAATTGAAAATAAAGCATTAAAGTTATAATATTAATAATCCTATGGTGATAGAACAGCTGTTAATTGAAGGTGTTAAGGGTACCGAGAGCCCGGTAGGGGTTACGGAGACTAAATTTTATACCTTTGACCGCCTTGAACTTGAGAGCGGAGAGGTACTTTCTCCTGTGACCATTGCATATGAGGTTTATGGCACACTGAATGCCAGTAAAAATAATGCCATCCTGCTTTGCCATGCTCTTACCGGTGATGCCCATGTGGCAGGCATATCAAGGGAAGATGGGCGTCTCGGCTGGTGGGAGTTTATGATAGGTCCCAAAAGACCTTTCGATACGGATAAATACTTTATCATCTGTTCAAATGTGATAGGTGGCTGTAAAGGTTCAACCGGTCCATCATCAATAAATCCTGAGACAGGAACGCCCTATGGGATGAGTTTTCCCGTTGTTACCATAAAAGATATGGTAAATGCACAGAAAAGACTGATTGAGCATCTTGGAATAGAAAAGCTTTTCTGTGTTGCTGGAGGTTCTATGGGTGGCATGCAGGTGCTTCAATGGACCTATTCCTACCCCGATAATGTTTGTACAGCTATACCCATTGCCACAACCATAAAGCACACACCCCAGCAGATAGCCTTTAATGAGGTGGGGAGAAGGGCAATTATGGCAGATCCGGAGTGGATGGGAGGCGACTACTACGGCAAGTCATTCCCTGCCAGCGGTCTTGCAGTAGCAAGGATGATAGGTCATATAACTTACATGAGCGACCAGTCTATGAAAGAGAAGTTTGGCAGAAAAAGAAGAAAAAGTGAAAAATATGGCTATGACTTTGAAGCAGAGTTTGAGGTGGAAAAATATCTAAAATACAGGGGCGAAACCTTTGTTCAGAGGTTTGATGCAAACTCTTACCTTTATATAACAAAAGCAATAGATTATTTTGATCTGGGTGAGAACAGGGAACTGATTAAGTTTTATGACAGCAAGGATATGAAGTTTCTGGTAATCTCCTTTTCTCATGACTGGCTTTATCCGCCCTATCAGTCAAAAGAGATAGTAAAGATTCTCAAATACGCCTGGGTTGATGTGACCTACTGTGAGATATCCTCCACCTATGGGCATGATGCCTTTCTAATAAAGAACGAGGAGCAGGAAAGTCTTATAAGAGATTTTTTAAGCAATGCAGAAAGAAGGTATCTCAAATAATGATTGCTGAAAAAGTTATGAGATATGATCATAGACTTATTTTGGAGATTGTTGAAGAAGGAGCTAAAGTTCTTGACCTTGGCTGTGGTAACGGCGACCTTTTAAGAATTCTTATGGATGAAAAGAAAATTAAGGGAGTAGGGATAGAAAACGATGAGGAGATGATCTACTCCTGTGTAAAGAAGGGTGTTACGGTGGAGCATTTTGATATTGATGAAGGTCTTCCTGATTTTCCCGATGACTTTTTTGATTATGTGATCCTTAACTTTACTCTTCAAGAGACAAAAAAACCTAAAAAAGTAATCAGTGAGGCTCTAAGGGTAGGATCTAAGGTAATTGTATCGTTTCCTAACTTTGCCTACTATACGGTCAGGTTTTATTTAGGATTTCTTGGCAAAACGCCTCAGACCCAAGCACTGCCTTATAGATGGGATGAGACGCCAAATCTTCATTATTTTACCATAAAGGATTTTATAGAGTTCTGCGCAAGAGAAAAGATTCAGATAGTTTTTTTTGTGGGTTTTACCGATTCAAAGAAAGTTGAATTTTTTCCCAATCTATTGGCAGAAAAAGCCATGTTTGTAATAAGAAAATAAATATTTTTAATATTTGACATGGCTATTTATATTGCTTTAAACTATTCTTAATGGATAATTATTTCAGAAAGGTCATATTTGCCTTTGTTTTTTCATTAATCTGTCTTTTAACACTTATAAGATGCGGTTCAGATAGGAGTAGTTTTCATTCTAATTTACAGTCAAAAATATCCAAGGCCGGTCGATTAGGTAGTAATGATATAAATTTTTCTCTTATATCATCAACAAGCAATAACCAGCTTACACCCCGAGTGGCTTTTAATAATCTAAGTGGGCATTACTTGCTTGTTTTTGAAGACAGAAGATATGGCAATTCTGATATCTATGGAGAGCTGATATATACAAAATATTTTCCTGGAGTGACAACAAGTTATAGCTTTCCTAAGGAGATAAGAAGTCTTATAGCATATAACCAGTTTGAAGCGGAGATACCTCAGAGTCAGTATTCAGTTTCAGGGCTTGGTACCAGTAGCGTCACCGTCTCCGGGCTTCCTGCAAATACATTTTTAGTATTTATTACCAAAGATTTTTCCATAGCAGGTGGCTCAGCAACCCAGAAAAATCCTGCTGTTGCCTTTGGTTGTGATAACACAAGCGGCTGTAGATATCTGGTAGTATGGGAGGAGAACTCATCAGGACAGCCCTTTATTAAAGGTTCATTGCTGCATGTTTATGGTAGTAATCTCAGTTCAAGTCCAGTAAGCTCTCTCGGTGCATATACCTATACATCTTCGTCATATAATCTTGCTTCCAATGTTTCTTCTTTCTCCCAGACAGAGCCCGATGTGACCTTTGATGATGTTAACAAAAGATTTTATGTAGCATGGGTTGATGCTTCAAATCTGGAAAAGAAATACAGATTTTCACCCAGAGGTCCGCTAGTCCCTGATATAGTCAACACATCCATTGTCTCAACATTTAATCTATATAGCTCTTTTTCACCTCTTTACGACAATAGTCTTATTGTATTTAGAAAATTTGAGGTTAATGGTACAGCTGATGGAGGTGTGGAGCTTTATTCAGATGTGGCTCATAAAGATAACATGTTATCAGCAGATGTAAATATTGATAATGCTAATAGCATAATAAAGATAGCCCAGAGAGCTTATTTATATAAAAACGAGACCAGACCAAAGATAGCAATAAACCATAGCGGAGAACCGTTAATAGGTTTTCTTGGCAGAAGACTGGAATTTAAAGTAATGCTAAATTATAGCTCCAACGGATCAAGCGCCATAACAAAGGGACCCTACGCATATAGCCTTGATTCTGCCACTCAGAGCCAGACTCAGCTTTTTGTAAGAGCTATAACCCCCATGTATAATCCCAAAAACCATGAGAAAAAGCTTTACAACAACCCATATGGTCTGGATCAGGGGATTGATACAAATATTCAGGATAGTTCCATTATCAGCCTGTCAGGAGATAAGTTTCTCGTTATTTATTCGACAGGTGATAAGCTAAGAAAGGTTGAGGTGGATGTTGGAAACTTTACTGTCTCAACAGCTGTGGACCTTATATCAGACTCTACAAAAGTTATAAAGGGCGTTTCTGTTGCTCGAGCATTGGCTGGACATTATCTCATAGCTTATGAAGAGTATGATCCTGCGCTTGATAAGTATGAAATAAAGGGTCTATTTTTAAAATCCAGTGGTGATAAGGATGGGAACCCTTTTAAAATTCCCAACAACAGTTCAAATAAAAATCTGCCTTCCGTAGCTCCTGGAGACAGCCTTACCAACAGGTTTCTGACTGTCTATCAGGACGATCGAAACGGCACATTCTTTTCATCTAATCTGGATATATTTGGAAACTTTTACAGCAGGCAGGTAGTTTTAAAGCCCCAGCTGTTCTTACCCCAGACAAGTATTGATTTTGGTTCAGTTTATACAAATCAGACCTCCATACAATCATATGTCATAGAGAATACAGGAGATGGAGAACTTAATGTAAACAGTATTATATCAACAGCCCTTCCGATATTTACACCTGTTGAAACTTCCGCAACAGTAGATCCATCCTCATCTAAAAACCTTAATGTTAGATTTTTAACAGGCGCGGCGGGCTCATTCACTGGGTTTTTAAATTTATCCTCCAACTCATTTCAGAATCCAAAGCAGAGCATAAGGCTAAGAGGAAATGCTGTATACCCTCCAGAGATAGAGCTTGTTTCTGATATCAGTGATTTTGTTATTGAAGGATATCCTCTGTTGGAGACAAACAGATTTGCAGCGAAATACGGATATGGAATATCTCCCTATACCTGGCAGGTAAATAGCCCATCATTTTTAACCTTTTCTAAAATATCATCTTTCTCGGCTTCAAGCAGAGATAGAATTGTGTTAAGAGGGACGCCGGTTGGTATCAATCCACCACAAACAGGCTCGGTAATTTCTGTTAACTTAATTTTAAAAGATAAGAACAATAAAGAGGCTTCGTATCAGAAGGATATCAGAGTTTATCCAACTTTATCCTTAAACGATACTACGCTTCCTGATGCATCTCAGGGTAGCTCATATAGCTACACACTAAACGCTTCAGGCGGAAGAGGCGCAGGAAACTATGCCTTTTCTAACATCTCTTCAGCAAACTTTCCAGGAAAGCTTTCCACTCTCGGGCTTTCTTTAAACACAAACACAGGACTTATAAGCGGAACTCCTAAGTTTTCAGGCACCTTTGCCTTTGAGTTCAAGCTTTGTGATAAGGATATTTCAAGCTACTGTGTAAATAAAACCATTGGGCTTAAGGTAAATAAAACTCTTTTCATAACCTCTGATATTACCAGCATTTATGCAGGCAAATCTGTTACACTTCAGGCTTCAGGCGGAACAGCGCCCTACACATGGTCTTCTGGAAATCTCCCTTCCGCATTTAATCTAACTCCATCAGGGGTGTTTAAAGCCTATTCAACAGCATCAAAGGGTACATATAGTTTCAGGTTAAGGGTAACCGATAATGTGGGAGCCATAGATGAAAAAGATTATAATGTGGAAGTAAAAAAACTCTCTATAAATACTGTTTCAACAGCTAACCAGAATGCCATGGTAGGCAAACAGTATTCTCTTGCCTTATCTGCAACGGATAATTTAGGAGCCATGAGCTGGTCGGTGGACTCAGGACAGCTACCGCCAGGTCTAATACTTGAATCAAACACAGGAATAATTTTTGGTACACCAACCACAGCAAATCTTTCTGGCTATTCAGTAACAATTAAGGTGACCGATTCAGATAACAATTCAGATAAGATAACCTTAAACATTAAAGTTTACCCGCAACTAAATCTAAGTCTTACAAACCTGCCATCTGAATGGACAGAGGGGGTTGAGATTAATAGTTTTGCCTATGTACCTTTTGAAAGCAGGGTATCAGGTCACAACTATGTGTTTTCAATCACGCCATCTAATCTTAATGGGCTTGGCATATTAAAATTTGGCAATTATAGTGGTAATGTCAAAGGAACCCCATCATCAACAGGAGATTTTAATTATGTCATTGAAGTAAAAGATAATCTTGGCTTTAATGCATCCAGCGACTACAGTCTTAAAATAAATCCTAAGCCCCAGATAGTTTCAACGGGAGATATTGTAATTTTTCAGAACTATTCATCTAACAATCATTTTTCTTTTAATGCCACAGGAGGCACAGGAAATCTTAGCTTTTCAATGAGCCCTGCAAATTATAATGGAATTAAGATAGATGCACAGGGCAGGCTGTATGGCAAGGCAACGGTACTTGATACGTCAGGCACCAATGTGACTATTACAGTAACCGATAATACTGGTGCCTCAGCTAATAAAAGTTTTATCTTCACTATTTTGCCTTCCATCTCAATCTCTACTGATCCTGTAGATTTTCCAGCTAAAGCTATGGTGGGTAAATCATATAATGTTAAGTTTATTGCATCAGGTGGTCCTCTTTCGCCCTCAGCTTATACCTATAACTATTCAGGAAATATAGGTGGTTTGGGATTTACAACCCTTTCCAACCAGGGGGTACTGCAGGGTATTCCTACTCAGTTTGGTGATTATAGCTTCAGCGTATCTGCATCAAAAGGTTCCGTATCGGTCACAAATAGCTATTCTGTTAGCGTTTATCCCGAGATAAAAATAAATGACTTTAACCTGCCCAATGCAATAAAAGGCAAGCCATACAATCATTCGCTAAATATTAGCGGTGGTAGTAATGTATTTTCTAACTATAGCGCCTCAATGGTATTTGTGGGAGATAATCCAGGAGGTGTAAATATCACAAAAGCCGGGCTGATTTACGGGACTCCTGTCACATCTGGTTCATACTCTGTAAAGGTAAAGGTTTTTGACAAACAGGTGGGTAGCGAATACTATGATGAAAAAACATTATCATTTAATGTTTACAATCAGCCCACATTTGGCAATATTAGCAGTTTTGGAACTTTGTATGCGGGGCAGACGGTTCAGCTTCAAGTTGAAGCAGTAAATGGTCTGGCACCATACAGCTACAATTTGGTTGGTGGTAATCTGCCTCAGAATCTCAGTCTTGCTTCTAACGGCAGTATTTCAGGGAAAATATCAGAATCTGCCTTTGGCAACTATAGTGTGATAGTTAAGGCAAAAGATGCTTTGAACATTGAAAGCGATGCAAAAAAATTTAGATTCTATGTAAGTAAGATGACTTTATCAGGCAGCCTGAGTAACAGTGCCATGGTTGGTAGATCTTATGTATCTTTTGTAACCATAAATGGTGGGTCAGCTCCCTATTCAGCCGAAATAGTCGGGAATCCCATTGCACCGCCAAATTTAACAGCTCTTGTTTCTGGAAATAATGTAATAATTCAGGGGACACCAACGGAAGCAGGAAGCTATAATTTTAAGATTAAGGTTACGGATATTAAAGGAGCCCAAGAAGAGGAAAGCTATTCATTAACGGTTTACCAGAATCTTGAAATAACAAATACAGCTCTTTCAGCAGGAATTGTGTCTCAGAGCTACTTAGCGCAAATTAATGTTATTGGAGGAACAGGTAGCTTTAATAATTATTCAACTTCAGCTGGTTTACTACCTCCAGGTATAATTCTGTCAAAAACTACTGGTACCTTAACTGGTACACCCACAACCAAAGGTATCTATAACTTTACCATTCAGGTTAAAGACAGTGCAAATTTCACAGCTTCTCGAAATCTATCAATATCAGTTTATGATAAACTGAATATTACAACCACTACACTTCCAACCGACTGGTATCATAACGATGATATTAATTATCAGATAAACACAACAGGAGGAAGCGGTCAGCAAACATGGCAGATTATAAGCGGGTCACTTCCTTCCGGACTTTCTCTAAATTCATCAAACGGAATTATTAGCGGAAAAATTAACACTTCTGGAACATTCAATTTTACAATTGGGGTAACAGATATTATCTCGGGCGACACAGATAGTCAGAATTATACAGTTTTAATAAAAAATATCCCCATTGCTGAATCATCAGCACCACCATATTTTGCAATGGTTGGAAAAACATTTTCATTGAGTATAACAACGACTGATACAAATACACCTCATACATTTGAAATAGAAAACGGCTCTGTGCCTGGACTTTCACTTATTACTTTTGAAGGCAAAGGTATATTATCAGGAGTTCCGACGCAGAAGGGGGACTATCAGATTAGGGTGAGGGTAACAGATAGAGATGGGCATTATAGTGAGAAGGACTATTTGATAACAGTGTATGAAGAGTTAAGGGTGGTCAATGCTCAGTTAAAAGAGGGTAAGCAGGGGCAGGCGTATGTGGATCAGTTGACAGTGTTAGGTGGAGTGGTGAGTGGATTTAGCAACTATTCAACGTGGGCAGTAGGTTTACCTGATGGTTTAGTCATAAACAAGGAGGGTGAGGTAACTGGCGTACCGAAGGTAGGTGGCAGTTTTGGTTTGAAGATAAAAGTGAAAGACACGAAAGGTTTTGAGTCTGAGCGAGATTACACGCTAAATATTCAGGAGATGCTTAAGATAACCAATACAGTTACTGCATTGTTTGAAGGGGATACAATAAATCTTATATCGGACGGTGGCACAGCACCTTACATTTACACCAGCGCAAACCTACCATCTGTATTTACACTTACTACCTCCGGGCAGCTTACACTTACAGGCCCCGCTTCTACTGGATCGGTTTATCAGTTTAGAATAAAGGTTACCGATGCAGGCGGTGTATATTCAGAAAAGGATTTTAACATAGCTGTTTCAGGAATTACCATATCAGAAACTACGGGTTCAAAATACTATACCATAGTTGGTGAAAATTACGGACTGGCTTTAAATGCTCAGGGCGGAGTTGGCGCTATTGTATGGAGCGTAAGTTCGGGGGCTTTGCCACCGGGACTTATACTAAATCCTTTTACTGGAAGTATAAGTGGCATTACTTCAAATCCTGGTAGCTATACCTTTGAAATTACAGCAACCGATTCGGCAGGTCATTCAGCAAAGAAAAGCTACACTGTAAATGTCTATGATCAGATAAATATTACGCCTACAAGCCTACCAAATATAACGATTGGTACTTCTTATAGCCAGACAATAGGAGCAACGGGAGGTACCGGGATCTACTACTTCTCAATGAACTCATCTAATGGTTTGTCCATAAACTCATCCACGGGAGAGATTTCAGGAACTCCGCTAATTGCGGGCAGTTATATATATACCGTATCTGTTGTCGATAGTCTTGGTTTTACTGCCAGCAGGAGCTTCACAATTATAATTAATGAGCAACCCAGAATAACCACAGCAGATACAGTGTATCTTTACACAGGGGAAGTGCCGGAAATAACGCTTTCAGTCCAGAACGGTACCTCACCATATATCTGGTCAGTTTTATCAGGCTCTGTCACGGGTTTAACATTTAATAATGACGGGACGCTTTCTGGAACTCCTGCTGCTGGTGATTACAACGTGACCATAGGAGTTACAGACAGTTCAGGAATATCAGATACAAAGACAGTTAACTTTAAAGTAATTAACAAGCTGAATATTACATCGGTTCCTTCTGGTACCAGCTTTTCTGCTATAGCTAATATACCTTTCAAGGTGACCTTTACAGGGGCTGGCGGCATAGGGGCTTATGGCTGGTCTATGACCGGTTCTATTCCGGGAGTTTCGCTAATATCTATAGCTGGAGAGGGAATACTATCAGGCTCACCATCTCAGACTGGAGATTATGCCCTTAAAATAATTCTGACTGATTCGAAGGGTAATAAAAAAGAGCTGGATATTGTGATAACTGTATATCCCGAGTTAAAAATTAATAATGCAGCATTGAAAAATGCAGTAGTAGATATACCCTATTCAGATAATATATTAGCCTCAGGGGGAGCTGGTACCTATTCCTATTCAATAGTTTCAGGTAGTCTTCCTGCAGGTCTCAGTTTGAATGGAACAACGGGAGTTATATCGGGGACTCCAACCGAGTCTGGTGTAAGGACAATAAAAATAGCCGTTACTGACACTTTTACAGGCTATAGCGTTGAAAAAGATCTGATCCTTAACAGCTATAGCAGGCCAATTATTACCACTAACCCAAATTTAGGTACAGTTTATAATGGACAGGTTTTAAATATCCAGCTTGCATCAAGTCTCGGCTCCTCAACAACCTATACCTATAGCCAATCATCTGGCTCAATGCCCACTGGACTAATATTAGACAGTAACGGTAGTATATCTGGAAAAATAAATGCAGCCACTGGAGTCTATAGTTTTTCAATAATATCAAAGGATTCAAATGGGATAGAGAGTTTGCCTGTTACGTTTAGTATTACTGTGGCAACCATTGGCCTGAATACATCAAACTACATTACAACTGGGATGGTAAACAGAGACTATGCATCCAGCATTATAATATCAGGCGGCACAGAGCCCTTTGATATAAAACTAATTCCTGAAACTACCATAGTTCCCCCAGGCATAACTGTAGATGTATCTGGTAGTTTTATTACAATCAAAGGTAAGCCAAATCAGGCTGGAAGCTATAGTTTTAATCTTATTTTAACAGACAGCAAGAGTGCGCAGATAACCCAGAATCTGACATTAAATGTACTTGAAGAGCTTACTTTTGATAGAACTACTATTCCAAGCGCTGTTGTAAGTATTGCTTATTTAGAACAGTTAACTGTAAGCGGAGGTAATCAAACCAGTCTAAACTTTATAAAGAAATCAGGCTCACTACCTCAGGGGATCACCCTTAGTACTGGCGGACTGCTCTCAGGTACTCCATTGGCTATTGGCAGTTTCACTTTTACGGTAAAGGTAACAGATGGTTCAGGGTTTACAGCTGAGAAGGAATATACACTGACAGTTGTTGATAAGGCAAGACTTACTGTAGAAAAAGACAGCTACTACTTTTCAGCAAATAAGCCCATTACCCCCATAACTGTAAATGTTTCTGGTGGGGCATCACCATATTCCTTTAATGTAACAGGATTGCCATCAGGTATAAACTATCAGCTTACAGACAAGGGGATCTCAATTCTTGGCACCCCATTAATCTCAGGAAGCTTTACCGTAACAGTTACTGTAACCGATAACAGCTCCACTACCGATACAAAGGTGATAACCATCAATGTATCAGAAATAACAATAGACAGTTCAGGTCTTATTGCCGAGACCGATATTAACAGTGATTATTTTGCAATGCTCACGGCAACAGGCGGATCTACAACTCCTGTTTACGAGTGGAACATTGAGTACGGCGTACTGCCTGATGGGTTAACCCTTAACCAGAACACTGGTATAATATCCGGTAAACCTACAAAAGAAGGCATATATACCTTTACTATCAAGGTAACCGATAAAAACTCCGGCGTGTATGCCACAAAGGTTCTTGAGATAAAAATAGTGGGAGACCTGATTGCCGCAAAGGATGCGGGAAGCTGGAAATGTTTTATTGCCACTGCCGCATACGGATCCTATTTAGACCCGCATGTAGTTGTTTTAAGGCAGTTCAGAGACAGATATCTGCTTACTTCTTCGATTGGTAGGAGATTTGTAGAGTTCTATTATACCCATAGTCCAGCTTTGGCTAAGGTAATTGCAGAAAACTATTGGCTTAAACTTACTGTAAGGGCAGTGCTTACGCCAGTGGTTTATTTTATAAAATATTTAAATTTTATGATCAGCCTGCCTCTTTTAGTCATTATTGCAGTAAGTATTAGAAAAAAAATAAGGAAATAATTAAAGAATGAGATACGGCGAACAGAAGATAGAAAAGGCAGAGCTTGAGCTCTGGGAGAATCCAAGCCCTGATAGAGATTATCTGATAGAGATATCATTTCCTGAGTTTACCTGTTTATGTCCAAGGTCTGGATATCCAGACTTTGCTACCATTAAGATAAACTACGTACCCGATAAGTTTATTGTGGAGCTCAAGGCTCTCAAACTCTATTTAAACAAATACAGAAATACCTATATATCTCATGAGAAGGTGGTAAACGAGATTTACGACAGGTTATCAGAAGCACTTAAACCCCGTTTTATTGAAGTTATTGGAGATTTTAATCCGAGGGGAAATGTTAAGACGATAATAAGGGTTTGTAACAAAAAAACTAATCTTCCTTAGAGTATCTTTTTAAATCTTTTCCTAATTTCCCTTAATTTGTGTTAAAATCTTAAAGCTATGCGTTTGACAAAGATTGAGCTGCTTGGATTTAAGTCCTTTAAAGATAAGCTTACCATTTTTGTGCCCAAAGGGATTACAGCCATTGTGGGACCAAATGGATGTGGAAAAAGCAATATTATTGATGCAGTCAAATGGGCGCTTGGGGAGCAGAATTCCCGCCACCTAAGGGCTAAAAGTATGGAAGATATAATATTTGCTGGAACAAGTGAGATTAATCCGTCGGGGATGGTAGAAACATCTTTATTTTTTGAAAGAACTAATATGCCATTTCCAGAGCCTTACAGCAACCTGAATGAGCTTGTTATTACAAGAAGACTCTATAGATCTGGAGAGTCGGAATATCTTATCAATAAATCACCCTGCAGACTTAAGGATATTGTGGATATAACCATAGATACAGGATTGGGACAGAGGTTTTACGGGCTTATAGAGCAGGGGATGATAGAAAGCTTTATGAACTATAAACCAGAAGAAAAGAGACTGATTTTTGAAGAGGTAGCAGGTACGGCAAAATATAGATTAAGAAAAAAGGCAACCCTACAGAAGCTGGAGGGTGCCAGGCAGAATCTTGATAGAGTGGAGGATATTCTTTCTGAAGTGGAAAGAAATTATTACAGCCTTGAAAAGGAGGCTGCTAAGGCAATTGAGTATAAAAAAATTTTTGATGAATTAAAGCAGATTGAGCTTTATAAAAACTCTGTCAATTACAAAATATGTAAAGCAGATCTGATTGAGAAAGAAGGCAGATGGAAAGAGCTTTCGGAACTCATATCAGGCAGGGAGATGGAGCTACAGAGCCTGCAGGCTAATCTGGAGATAAAACGAAATGAACTGTTTTTTACCGAGCAGGAGATTGAATCAGACAGAAAGGAAATAGCACACATATCTGAAAGGATTGGTATCATAGAAAAGGAGCTTTCCTCTTTAAAGGAAGGTAAAAATTACAGGTTATCAAAAATAGCTGAACTGACAGGGCAGATTGAGGATATTGTAAAGGATAAGCAAAATGTTACTGTAAAGAAGGAAATGCTTGAAAATGAGATAAAAACTTATGAACAAGCCCTGCTGGAAAAGGAGAATGCTTTAAAAGCAGAGGAGCAGTCAGATTTTACACTCAGAGAAAATGTTAAAAAGATTAGCAACGAGCTTAACAGTATTCAGAAGGATATTATAAGAGACAAAAATCAGCAGTCCTATCTAAACTCTCAGATAGCTTATGAGCAGAAGCTTTACGATGATGCCTCCAGAAGGGGCGAGCTGCTTGAGAAAGAGATGGCCGATTCTTTAGATCAGATTGAGCTGTTTAGAAGAGATCTTGAAAGCTTTAGTAAAAACCTTAAGGATAAGGAAGAAGAAAAGCGGCAGCTGGAAGAGCTTATTAGAGTTAAGACAGATGGGTTGATAAAAAATAAAAAAGATGCAGCAGATTTAAGAAAGACTTTGCAGGAGAAGGAGCTAAAAAGAGAGAGACTATCAGGGTTTTTAAATTCCAGCCGAAAATTTATAGAAGATTATGGTGGATTTAGCAGTGGTTCCAGAGAGGTTTTAAAAAATTTTGACAAAAGCAGGGTTTATGGCTCCATCATGGATTTCGTAGAAATAGATAAAGATTACCTGACTCTTTTTGAAAATCTTCTTGGCGACAAGCTTGAGCTTATCTTTGTTAAGGATATGGAGGTAATTAGAGAAGCAATAGCCTACCTGAAAAATAAAAAGCTCGGTAGCTGTTACTTCTACACGGTGGATGATAAAATTTCAGCCAATGACTGGAATCTTCCTGATTTTATTAAACCAACTACAGAACGAGCGGATATTAAAAGGGCTCTAATGCAGTTGTTTAAAGGGTTTGAACTGGTTGATGACATAGAATCCTCTCGGTCTGAAGATAACTCTTTAAGAGCTACAAAAGATGGCATAGTTGTTGATAGTAGAGGGATAATACATGGTGGTTTTGGGGAGAAACACAATCCCTATCTTACGGAGAGACAGAAGCTTAAGGAGATGGAAGAACAGCTTGCTATGCTTAATTATGAAAGGGAGCAGATCTTCAGTCATATAAAAGATAAAGAGAGCAGTATTTCAGCCTTAGAGCTGATGATAAAAGAAAAAAAAATCGAGCTGGATAATCTGAATATGGAGATATCCAGTGAAAGGACGGAGGTCAGGCATAAAGAAGAGGAGCTTAAAAGAAGATTACATAAGCTGGAGGGGCTGAAGGCGGAAATAAAGAATATTAAGATTAATCTGGATACATATCTGAGAAAAAAGACAGAGCTTGAAAATAACCTGAGCAAACTGATCGAACAGATTGCAAAAAATGAGCAGGCAGTTTTAGAAAAACAAGCTACACTTGAAAGTTTAAGAGGAGAGCTTGACGAGAAGACCAGAAGGCTGACAGAGATTAAAATTACCATTGCGGAGGAGAGAAGGAATCTACATCACAAAAAGGAGAGCCATACAAGGCTCAGAGATGAGATTGCAAAGATAAATAAAGATATAGACTACCTTATGGGTGAAAAAAGTAAGATAGAAGAGCTCGATCGATCTGCTGATGAGAGACTTTTAGCTTGCGAGCAGGAGCTTGCTGGTTTAAAAAAACAATATTCAGAAAAAGATAGCAAGATAAAACAGAAAGAGAATCTTATTTCAGAGTTGAGAACAATTGTAAGAGATTTTGAAAAGAA
This sequence comes from bacterium, assembly GCA_041640455.1. Taxonomy (GTDB): domain Bacteria; phylum CALINM01; class CALINM01; order CALINM01; family CALINM01; genus JAOAGA01. The sequence continues at coordinate 8,940 of JBEQAF010000020.1, read as the reverse complement.
ACAGAATCAGATAAGAAATGAAACAGACAGATTAAAAAAAGAGACGGAGGGACTAAAAGAGAACCTTTCTGAGATTAATCTTAATATGAGGCTGATGGAAGAGCGGATTAGAGAAAAATATTATATTGAGCTGGGAAGAGAGTATGAAAAATATGCAGACCTTGTTATTGATAACAAACAGACCTCAGATGAGAGGGTAGAACAGCTATCTAAGGCATTGAGAGATTTTGGCGAGGTAAATCTGCTTGCCATAGACGAGTTTGAAGAGGTTAAAAGAAGATATGAGTTTTTGAAGAAACAGAAGGAAGATATTGAGCAGTCCATTAAAAGCCTTAATGAGGCAATTGATAGGATTAATAAACTTTCTGAAGAGCTCTTTACAAAATCTCTTAAAAATATTGAAGAGAACTTTGATCGAGTTTTTAAAAGACTTTTCAATGGGGGGAAGGCAAAGATAATCCTTACCGATGAGAGTAACATTCTTGAATCAGGTGTGGATATATATGTGGAGGTGCCTCACAAAAGAGCTAAAAGCCTTGAACTACTTTCAGGCGGAGAAAAGGCGCTCGTTGCGATATCTCTTATGTTTGCCTTTTATATGCAGAAGCCAAGTCCTTTTTGCCTGCTTGATGAGGTTGATGCGCCTCTTGATGATGCAAATGTAATAAAATTTAGAAATCTTCTTAAAGAGATGAGCATGTATTCCCAGTTCATGGTGGTAACTCACAATAAGATTCTAATGGAAGAGGTGGATGCCCTCTATGGTGTTACTATGGAGACACCCGGGCTTTCAAAGATTGTTTCAGTTAAATTAGAGAGAGGAGAGCTATGGCCGCAGAGCTAAAGTTTAATCCAAAGGTACTGGCTGAGTTATCAGAAAGTAGAAAAGTGATAGAGGTTACAGGTCAGCTGTTTAATGTGCTCAATTTTCAATCTCAATCTCTTGACAGAATGAAAATAATTCAGCTTTTTCAGAGTGTCAATGAAATTTTTGCAGATAAGATTCAGCATATCAAAGAGCTTGAATGGAAGACCAGACAGCTTATTAATAGAATTGACATAGCTGAGAGCTACTTTGAGCTTAGAGATATTCATGGGGAGCTTAATGAGCTTCAGAAAGATTTTTTCATGATCGTTCCTTCAGCATTTGAAATACACAAAATCTGTACTGAATATAGAGATAAGATATCAAAAAAAGTTATTACTATGGTTATTAAGGAGCTCATTCAGGACAGCATATATCTGCCTGATGAGAGCTTTGCCTATCTTGCAGTTGGGAGTGATGGCAGGAGAGAGCAGACCCTCCTTACTGATCAGGACAATCTTATCGTTTATGAAGATAGCGCGAGCAGATACAAGGAGTTTTATCACGAAAGATTTTCAAAGCTGCTTGTTGAACGGCTTTCTCTATGTGGATTTAAAAAATGCACTGGAGAGATAATGCCTTCAAATCCCAGATGGCGAGGCAGCCTTAAAGACTGGGCTGAGAGAATAAATTACATGTGCAGGTTTTCAGACCCTGATTTTAAAAAGAATCTGGTTAATATTATCGTTCTCACAGATCTCAGGTTTGTATTCGGAGATGAGGAGCTTTCTGAGAGATTTTCAAAAAATCTGCTAAACTATATTTATAATAACCACATAGTGGTAACCGAGATAGCCAAATCTGCAGCCACTCTTGGTATAGCAAAGGGGTTTTTAAAATCATTAAAGACCGAGACAAAAGGTAAGTTTAAGGGCTTAATAAATTATAAACTCCATGTCTGGGCTCCCTTCGTGCTGATAATAAGAGCCTTTGCCATTAAAAACAAAATTCAAAAAACTGGAACAATAGACCGTATAAACGAGCTTGTCAAGTCAGGTGCTTTTAATCAGGAGGCAGGTAATAGGTTAAAAAACTCCTTTTATTTTCTGTCAAGACTGAAAATATTTACACAGGTGCTTTATCTGACTGGAAAATCAGAATCTGACATCTATCTGGATCCTAAAATTCTGTCAGATGAAGAGCGGGGAGAGCTTATGGAGTCTCTGAGTCAGATTGAGTCTCTGCAGAAACTGCTAATTGATTCTATGGGGTTAAGACTTTAATTAGAAATCAGGTTCGCTCTTTTTCCCCAGATTAAATATCAGAAGAGCCACATCATAGCATTTACCAGACTGACTCATAAACCAGTCTCTTAACACGCAACTAAACTGAAAACCCAGCTCTAAAAAGGCTTTTATAACCTTTGACTGCTCAATAACTATCTCAGCCCAGACTATTTTAAGTCCGATTTTATTAGATATGTCAATAAGCTCCTTTATCATAAGGGTGCCCAGTCCGAGTCTTCTGTACTTAGGGTCAATGTAAATTCTAAGCTGGGCTGAATGCCTGTGGCTATGTTTACCAAAATGAAGGGTAGCGTTACCAACAATCTTTTCATTATGTATTGCCAGAAGCGGAAAAACCGTGTTAAGATCTATATTATCTACCCATTTTCTAATTATCTCTCTTTCTCTCACATTATGTCTAAGAAAGATTATATCTTCATCTGGTGCTTTGTCATAAAGGGTTACAAGGTTTTCAAAATCTTCTTGTTGCAAGGGACGAAGTAAAACCCTGTACTGGTTGTTTAGATTAATAAATTTTCTGAAAAGGTTAAGGTTCATAAATAACCCTCCCTGATTTATATTAAAGAAATACCACTTAATAAAAAAAAGTCAAGTATAAGTGTTATTTTTCGGATGTAATTAACTCTGCTGCATCAAATCCGCTTTTAACACAATCCCCTATACCTATCCCTTTATAACTACACCCGATTAGATAAAGATTTTTATGATTTTTTAAACGATTAAATATATTGTTAATCCTGTCCAGATGCCCCACTGTGTATTTAGGCATCCCCTTTATCCATCGGCAAACTTTTGTGAAAACAGGTTTTGCATCAATCCCAACAATATCTTTCATCTCTTCAAGAACAATGTTTACTATTTCTTTGTCATCCAGATTGACTATCTCTTCATGATGGCCTCCGCCCACAAAGGTTCTCAACAATAGATACCCATCAGGAGCACGATATGACCATTTTATGGAGCTATAGGTGCAGGCATTTATACGCCTGTTTTCTATTCTTGGAACGATAAATCCGAATCCCTTTAGTGCCACCTTAATATCTTCTTTTCGGTATGCCATATTGACAGTTGCAGAAGACGACCAGTCTATATCTGACAGAAGGTTTGAAAGTTCAAAATCCATATCTCTCAGAATGTGCCTGGTCACATAGGATGGTGTAGAGAGCACTAAGGCATCGAACTCCTGTTTTTCTCCATCTTTAAAAATTAGCCTGTAGCCTGATGCATTTTTTTCTACAAGACTGAGCTCTTTTGAGAGAAAGATATTCTCCCTGCCTATAAAATCGGCTATCCTTTCAACCAGATACTGCATACCTTTTTTTATAGACATGAAGTAAGTCATTTTAGGTCCACCATCCTTTTTAGGGGGAGCCATCTTTTTTGCTACCAGCATGCCTTTTATGAGACTGCCATATTTTTTTTCCATCTCCACAAATCTGGGAAAGGTTGCCAGCACACTCATATTATCAGGGTTTGATGTATGAATGCCCGCTACCAGCGGCTCGGCTATCTTTTCAAGACACTCTCTCCCCAATCTTCTGGTAACAAACTCCGCAAGACTCTCATCGGAATTATCCTTTTTGGGTGGGATAAAAAGCTCAAGCCCCATCCTGATTTTGCCTGGCCAGCTTATAAGGCTTGATTTTGCCAGTGGCATAATCATTGTAGGTACCATTAACATTACACCTTCAGGCAGAGGGTGTAGCTTCTTGTTTGAATATATATAGGTGCCTTTAAACTCGTCGTTGGTGGTCAACATCTCATCCTGAAGCCCTACTTTTTTAATCAGCTGAACAGACCAGAATTTTTCTGGTAGATAGCTGTCGGGTCCGTATTCCACAGTAAATCCATCCATATCTGCTGTAAGTATCTTGCCACCTATGCGGTTTTCCATCTCAAAAATTTTAAAATCATAGCCTTTTTCTTTTAAAATGGTTGCACATGCAAGGGCAGATATGCCGCTTCCAATAATAGCTATTTTTTTGCTCATCAGTTCTCTCCAGAAAATGTGTTAATTATATCTACGAGGGCATAAATAAATCTTTCGTCTGTATTCAGTGATGAAACTCTGTTGAAATTAAGACTGATCTTTTTTGCATATTCTCTGTGGCATATATCAATATCATAGAGTGTTTCAATATGATCTGCTGTAAAACCTATGGGCACTTGAATTATACCCGAAAATCCCTGAGCTTTTGCTCTGTCCATTATGGTTTCCACTGTAGGCTCAATCCATGGCTCTTTCACCTGAGAGGGGATACTCTGCCAGCCCAAAGCATAATTTTTTAGATTAAGCAGATTTGCTACTCTTTCAGTCAGCTCTTCAATCTGTTTTTTATAGGGTTCATGGATAAATCTTTCCGGCAGACTGTGGGCAGAAAATATAAAAAAGCTATCCCAGTCTTGAACTTCTTCCTTAATTTTTTCTGACCAGCAGTTGACAAACTTTTCATTATTATACCAGCTGTGGATAAAATCTGTTTTAAGAGAAAGCTTAAGCTGACTTAGATATCTAATCGCAGTATCTATATAGTTACCGGTGGTAACAGATGCATAGAAGGGAGAGAGTATAAGAAATATAATTCTCTCAGCCCCAGAGTTTATTGCCATGTCAATAGATTCTTCAATAAAAGGTGAAACATATCTGAACGCAGGAATACATAAGTAAGATGATTCTAAGCTTTTCCCCAGAAGCTCTGCCTGTTTATCTGTAATCTCACAAAGGGGTGAATAACCACCTATAAGCTTGTATCTATCTATTATAGCCCTCATTACAGGCGGTGGGAGCTCTTTTCCCACAAATCTTTTTATGAAATCTGGAATCTCTCCAGAGCTTCTCGGTCCACCGAGGGTGGTCAGGATTACAGCAGTTTTTTTCATCTTCTACTCAGCTCGTGGACAGTATCTATAAGAAACTTAGCATTATCAACTGGAGTTGTGGGTAGTATACCGTGTCCAAGATTAAACACATGGCCGTTTCTGTTCCCAGCTCTTTTTAAAATATCTTCAACGCGGTTTTTTATATACTCCTTTGATCCGTAAAGAGCTACCGGGTCCAGATTTCCTTGAACACCTGCCTCATAGTTAATAAGCTTCCAGGCTTCGTCAATATCTATTCTCCAGTCAAGTCCTATTACATCTCCCCCTGCTTCTTTTACGTATTTAAGAAGATGGGATGCACCAAAGGCAAAATGGATGTGAGGAACTGACTTATCAATACTATCCATCAGCCTTTTTTGATGGGGAAAGATGAACTCCTTGTAATCAGAAGGAGAAAGACAGCCAACCCAGCTGTCAAAAACCTGCACGGCCTGAGCTCCTGCCTTAATCTGGGAGTTTAGATAGGTTATAACCATGTCAGTAAGCTTTTCCATAAGAAGATGCCATGTTTCAGGTTCCCTGTACATCATGGTTTTTGTATTAACATAATTTTTTGATCCGCCGCCTTCTATAATATAACTCGCCAGCGTAAATGGTGCACCTGAAAATCCTATAAGCGGTACCAGACCATTCAACTCAGACCGTACCATCTTAATAGATTTGAGTAAGTAGTCCATCTGCTCCTCTGGATAGATATTCCTCATCTTCATTACATCTGACTTTGTTCTAACAGGATTATTGATCTGAGGACCTTCATCTTTGGTAAACTCAAAATCTATTCCCATATGTTCGAGAGGAAGAAGTATATCAGCAAAAATAATAGCAGCATCCAGTTCAAATCTTCTTATTGGCTGAAGAGTTACTTCAATTACCAGTTCAGGGTTTTTACACATCTCTATAAAACTATGCTTGCTTCTTATTGCCCTATATTCCTCAAGGTATCTACCAGCCTGTCTCATCATCCATATGGGTGTACAATCTACATCCTGTCCTCTGAGCGCATTTAAAAACCTATCAGCTCTTGCCATAAACACTCCTTTTTTATATTAGTGTGGAAGAAGAACCTTTTCGTGAATGCTAAATTTTTTCTGAAATATCTCTGGGTTCCTTTCCAATAGGTAACTGAAAGACTATATTATATATTAAAAAAAACTTAGTTTAAAGCAAAATCATATGTTTGTGGTTACAATTTTAAAATGTCACATGATTTTACTAAATTAAAGTGTCACATGTGTTATTCTTCTACTTTTTAGATAGATTTCATCTAAAGGTAGGGTTGATTTATCAGATACATCACCACTAGCTAATCATCCATGGAGAAAAAGTTGAAAATGAATGTTACATTTTATAGTAGTAATAAAAGGAGCACTTTACAGTAGTAACCACACATTTCCAAAAAACTGATTGATTTGTTATGTCTTTTTCTTATAAAATCTATTTTTAAAATAAATAAAGGAGTTTGATATGCCAACAGGTGAGTATATCTGGATGGACGGCAAGATGGTTAAGTGGGCTGATGCAAAGGTCCATGTGCTGACCCATACTCTTCATTATGGGCTCGGTGTTTTTGAAGGTATCAGATGTTATCAAGGCGTTGACAGAAATTCTTATATTTTCAGAATGAAAGAGCATATAGACAGGCTTTTTGATTCCGCTCATATCTGTCAGCTTGATATCCCTTACAAAAAAGAGGAACTGATAGAGGCTACAAAGGAGTGTCTTAAAAAAAATAAATTAAAAGAAGGATACATTAGACCCCTGGTTTATGTGGGAGATGGTCCCATGGGATTATATGTTGAGGAATATCCAGTTAGAGTGGCTATTGCTTGCTGGGAGTGGGGAGCCTATCTGGGAGAAGAGGGGCTTAAAAATGGCATAAGAGCAAAAGTGTCTTCTTTTACGAGACATCATCCGAACGTTATGATGACAAAATCAAAAACTGTTGGCAATTACGTAAACTCTATTCTTGCCAAAAAAGAAGCAAAGAAGGCAGGTTATGATGAGGCAATTATGCTTGATCCAGAAGGATATGTTTCTGAGGCAAGTGGTGAAAATATATTTATTGTTAAAAACGGTAAAATTAAAACAGCACCGCTGACCACCATTCTACCCGGCATAACGAGAGATTCAATAATTACCATTGCGAAAGACCTTAAAATTCCCATTATGGAGGAAAGGTTTACGAGAGATGAACTGTATCTGGCAGATGAGGTATTCTTTTCTGGAACAGCCGCAGAGGTTACGCCAGTGAGAGAGGTTGATGACAGGAAAATTGGTACAGGTAAACCTGGAGAGATTACAAAAAAGATTCAGAAGATGTTTTTTGACATTGTTAAAGCTAAGGTAAAAAAATACAGAGAATGGCTCGAAAAGGTATAATTTTATCAATCATAAGCCTCCTCTTTTTAATTTACGGGGAGGCTATGTCTTATAACATATATCTTAAAAATAATAAGTTCTTCGATGCTATTGAACACAAACAGGAGAGGGGGCTTTTTATCATAAAACTGCGCTCAGGCTATGAGATCGGTATTCCTCTGGAAGATATAGATATGGAAAAAACAAGCAGGGCTATAAGAGATTACGAAGAAAGAAAGAAAAAGGAGCAGGAAGATATAGAAAAAAGAAGGTTTCTTGAAGAGCGAGAGAAAATAAAAAAGGAACTATCAGAGCTGGCGCCCTTTGCTTTTGAAAAAAGAGGCATGCAGATGCAGTTTGCTGAGGACGAGCTGATGAACCTGCTGGAGATAGGGGAAAAATATGCATCGAGAATGGATGATATATTAAAGCCCTATACATTTTTTTACGATTATATGCCTTCTGTGGTATATACCAAAAGACTCAGATTGATACTTTACGGAGTAGAAAAATCTCTTAATAAACGCAATGTGTCGACTACAGACATTCACAATATAATTCAAGATCCATACCTACTTATCTTTCTGGTTCTAACAGGTGATACACCTGATTTTTTCAAAGGAGCCAGAATATATATTGAGCAGGATGGCAGAATGATTAATCCATTTACAGTGAATATTCCGGAAGTTGGAGATAGAACCATATTCTGGCCTGAATCGCCCGCCTATTTTTTCAAGTTTCTCATAAACTTCCCATACAAGGATATTGATATAACCAGAGAAGCAAAGCTTGTTGTAAAAAAGGAAGGTTTTTTAAGAGAGTTTGGTTTAGACTTTCCTTCATATCGCTAAATTTCATTTAAGGAGTTACACTATATGAAGAACAAGATAATAGGAGAGGCTTTAACTTTTGATGATGTTTTACTTATACCCAGATATTCTGAAGTTCTGCCTAAGGATGTTGATGTCTCAACCACTCTCACAAAAGCCATCAGGCTTAACATCCCTTTGCTCAGTGCCGCAATGGATACGGTTACTGAAGCATCAACAGCAATTACTATGGCTCGAGAAGGCGGACTGGGAGTTATTCACAAAAATATGTCTGTTCAGGCTCAGGCAATAGAGGTTGATAAGGTAAAAAAGTCTGAAAGCGGCATGATTGTAGATCCCATAACACTGTCTCCAGAGCATAAGATATATCAGGCACTGGAGGTTATGAGAAATTATAAAATTTCTGGCATTCCCATTACTAAAAACGGAAAGCTGGTTGGTATTTTAACAAACAGAGATCTGAGATTTGAAAAGGATCTTAAGAAATCTGTCTCGGAAGTGATGACAAAAGAGGGGCTTGTGACCGCTCCAGAAGGCACTACACTGGAAGATGCTAAGGAGCTTCTTCAGAAATACAGAATTGAAAAGCTGCCAGTGGTGGATAAAAATTTTAAGTTGAAAGGGTTAATAACTATCAAGGATATCGAAAAAGCAAGGAAATATCCAAACTCCTGTAAAGACGGTTTAGGTAGACTGAGAGTTGGAGCAGCTGTAGGTGTTGGTGCAGACAGAGATGAGAGAGTAGAGGCTCTTCTTAAGG
>JBEQAF010000019.1:1922-29494 GCA_041640455.1 bacterium | reverse complement strand
CTGCATCCCTTGACTGCTCAATGAGAATACTTAATTCTGCCAGAATCTGCGGAGCTGAGGCGCTTTTAACTTCATGTCCTCTCTGCCATTACAATCTTGATGCGAGACAAAAAGAGATGGCAGAAAAAAATATAGACTTCAAACCCATACCAGTTTTTTATCTTACCCAGATAATAGGACTTGCCCTTGATCTCCCCCTATCGGTCTTAGGTTTTGAAAAGAATGTTATATCGCCCATCCCGCTCCTTAAAGAAAAGGGTTTGATCTAAATGAAAAATAAGACAAGTGCTATAAGGATACTTGTGAATAAGGTTAAAGGAGTTTTTTAATGAAGAAGATAGGACTTTATATATGTCATTGCGGTAGCAATATTGCGGGAACTGTTAATATTGAGAAGGTAAAAAATTATTTTTCTGGCATGGAAGGTGTTGAGATCTCTGATGATTATAAATATATGTGCTCTGAGCCAGGTCAGAAAAAGCTTAGAGATGCCATAGTGGAAAGAGAGTTAAACGGCGTTGTGGTCGCTTGCTGTTCTCCAAGAATGCATGAGATAACCTTTAGAAATGCGGCTCTTGCAGCGGGTCTTAACCCCTACCAGGTTGAGATAGCAAATATCAGGGAGCAGTGTAGCTGGGTTCATCAGAAAGATAAGGAAAAGGCTACGGAAAAGGCTATTGATATTATCAAAGTAATGCTTGAGAAGGTAAAAAAGGATGAGCCCTTACAGCCCATAGAGTTTGAAATAACCAAAAGGGCTTTGGTAATAGGCGGAGGGATTGCAGGAATTACTGCGGCGGTTGATATTGCCAATGCAGGATATGAGGTAATACTGGTAGAAAAAAGACATTCTATCGGCGGTAAGATGCTTCAGCTTTCTGAAACATTCCCAACACTTGACTGCGCTCAGTGTACATTAACTCCAAAAACCGTCGAGGCGGGAAGACATCCCAGGATTAAACTTATGGTCTATTCAGAGGTGGAAGAGGTTAAGGGTTACATTGGTAATTTTGATGTGAAAATTAGAAAAAAAGCATCCTATGTGGACTGGTCTAAATGCACAGGCTGCGGGCTCTGTCAGGAGAAATGTCCTTCTAAAACATCTTCCGAATTTGACAGGGAGCTTGGAGAAAGAAAAGCAATTTATACTCTTTCGCCTCAGGCAGTTCCGAATAAACCAATAATAGACAGGGAAAGCTGCAGATTTTTCAGAGAAGGCAAATGCCGGGTCTGCGAAAAGATCTGTCCTGTTCAGGCAATAAACTATGAGATGAAAGATGAGATAGTGGAAGAGAAGGTGGGCGCCATAATAGTAGCAACTGGTTATGATATCCTTGAGGTGGATAAAATTCCTGAATATGGCTACGGTATGTATCCTGATGTGATAGATGGGCTTCAGTTTGAAAGGCTAAACTCTGCATCCGGTCCTACTGGTGGAGAGATAAGAAGACCCTCTGATGGTAAGATTCCAAAAGAGGTTGTATTTATAAAATGTGTTGGGTCGAGAGATCCTGAAAAAGGAATCCCCTACTGTTCAAGAGTTTGTTGTATGTATCTTGGTAAACATGCAAGACTTTACAAACATAAGGTTTCTGATGGGCAGGCATATCTGTTTTATATGGATATCCGCTCATTTGGTAAGGGTTATGAGGAGTTTATTCAGCAGTCTATGGAAGAGGCAAATCTTCTGTATATAAGAGGTAGGGTGGCAAGGATCTTTCAGGAGGGAGATAAACTTGTGGTCTGGGGTGTTGATACTCTATCCGGGAAAAAGGTTGAGATAAAGGCAGATATGGTGGTTCTTGGTTCTGCTGTAGTTCCTTCGGAAGGCGCAAAGGAGCTCGCAAAGATTCTCAGAACCTCTACTGATGAATATGGCTTTTTCAGCGAAGCCCATATAAAGTTAAAACCCGTTGAGAGTATGACTGGAGGCATTTACTTAGCTGGTTGCGCTCAGGCACCGAAAGATATCCCCGATACGGTTGCACAGGCAGGCGCTGCTGCATCTAAGGTACTCTCACTTTTTGGTCAGGAAAAGATGGTTCAGGAACCACTGGTTGCCTGCGTGGATTGTGATCTATGTAGTGGCTGCGGTTTATGTGTTTCTGCCTGTCCTTTTGATGCGAGACAGCTTGATACAGAAGAAAAGATTAGTATGGTTAATGAAGCGCTCTGTCAGGGCTGTGGTGCCTGTGTGTCGGTTTGTCCAAACAAGGCAAGCAGTTTAAGAAATGCCAAACCTCAGACATACATGTCAATGGTTGAGAGGTATCTATAATGTCAGAAAAGATATTACTTTCAGAGGTAAACGCTCATACAGAGCAGGATCTAAAACTTTGTTACCAGTGTCAGAAGTGTACAGCTACCTGCCCGGTATCAGCTTTTATGGATATAAAACCCGATCTTATGGTCAGGAAGGTTATAACAGGACAGGAAGAGGAGATTTTAAAATCTAAAACTATCTGGGTTTGTACCGGCTGTGAGACCTGCGGAAGCCGTTGTCCCAATCTTATTAGTGTAGGAAAAATTAATGAGTTTATGAGAGAAAGAGTTTATAAAAAGGGGCTTTCAGCTGCTGTAAAGCCAGCTCTGGATATTCATATCTCTTTTTTAAACAGCATAAAAAGGTTTGGTATAGTAAATGAGGCTACCATGCTGGCTGAGTTTAAGCTAAGAACAAAAGATTTTTTTAGCGATCTTGGAATAGGATTAAAGATGTTTCTTAAAGGTAAGATCCCTTTAAAAATTCACAGAATTAAGGGATTGGATGAGATAAAAAGGATTATGAGGTAAAGATGCAGGAGATAACCTATTACCCTGGCTGTACATTAAAAACCACTGCTTTTGAGTATGGAGATTCAACTCTTACTGTGCTCTCAAAACTTAATATTAAAGTAAATGAGATTCCTGACTGGAACTGCTGTGGCGCTGCATCAGCAAAAAGCCTTGATCACAGACTTTCTATTTTAATACCGGCAAGAAATATTAGAAACGCATGTAGTCTAAAAAGTGATATTTATGTCCCCTGCGCAGGTTGTTATAACAACTTAATGAAAGCAAAACGTGCCATAGAAGACAATAAAAAAAGGTTAGAGGTTGAAAAGGAGCTAAACTGTAAATTTGATTATCTACCAGAGATTTATCCATTAATGAATCTCTTTTTAAAGGATGAGATAAGAGGGGTTTTAAGAAGTAACAAATTTAAAGGCAGCTTAAAGGTAGCAGCCTATTACGGCTGTGCCTTTCTCAGACCCGAAGAGGTTTTAAGAAATGAACATCCTGAACTGCCAAAGTCTATAGATACTATATTAAATGATCTTGGGATTGAGACAGTTGAGTGGCCCCTGAAAAATTTTTGCTGTGGTGGAGACTTAAGTCTTGCTGATTCGGCAATAGTGTCAAAACTTGTGGATAAGATAATCAGCTATGCTAAAGAAGCAGGTAGTGAAGCCATAGTGACAGCCTGCCCGCTCTGTCAGGCAAACCTTGAAATGAGACAGAATCTGAATTTTCCTGTTTTTTATTTCACTGAGATAATCGGCATAGCGATGGGTGTAGATAAGGATATCTGGTGGAAAAAGCATCTGGTTGACCCGTCGAATCTGGTTAAAAAGCTAAAGGAGATTAAAGGATAGGTTATGGATAGACAGGTAGTTATCATAGGTTCAGGTTTTGCAGGAAGCTCAACAGCTTTTCATCTCTCCAGGCTTGGGATTAGATCTCTGATTTTAGAAAGAAACGAAAAACTGGGTGGATATTTTCCCACCCTTGAGATGCAGTTTCCCACAAACTCCTGTGGCGTTTGTTTTATGAAGCCCGATTATCCTGCTTACTGTCCCTATATAGAGCTTGAAAGGGATGAAAATATCGAAACTGTAACAAATGCAGATATTAAGCAGATTAAAAAGATTGATAATGGTTACAAGATAATCTATGAAGCTAACGATGAAGTTCATGAGATCTCTTCGAATAATGTGGTGTTGGCATCAGGTTATGATACCTTTGATATATCCCATAAACCTGAGCTTGGTGGTGGTATTTATGAAAATGTAACCTCTGCGCTTGATATGGAAAAGCTAATTTATCAGATTAGAGCCCATATGTATGATTTTAATCATAAAAGGATCGCCTATGTGCAATGTGTGGGATCCAGGGACTTGAGAATCGGAAAACCTTACTGCTCCTCTTTCTGCTGCATGTTTGCCATAAAACAGGCAATGCTGCTTAAAGAGATTAAGCCAGAGCTTGACATTACCATCTTCTATATGGATATTAGAGCTTTTGGAAAGGATTACGAAAGATATTATAACACCGCTAAGGCTATGGGAATAAATTTTATAAGAAGCGCAGTAGCCGCTATTAGAAAAAGACCAGCTACTGGTAAACTGGAAATTTTATATACAAAAAATGGGGATGCCGTTGAAGATACCTTTGATTTTGCTGTACTTTCTCAGGGGGCTGATTTTAAAAAGACTACCGAGAGGCTTCTAAAGGGACTAAATATAAACTTTGATCAGTTTAAAGAAAAGCCTTTCGAAAACAGAGAGATTGAGGAGGGGTTATTCATTGCGGGAACAGCCTTTGAGCCTATGGATATTCCCGATGCGGTAACTGATGGAGCCTATATTGCTGCTCTCATATCTGAAAGATATGACTTTAAGAAAAAAGAGCTTTCAATTCCGCAGATAAAGCATCAAAAGGCAAAAAAAATCGGAATTGCTACCATAAATCTTCAGGAAGAGGATTACAAACGATTAAGAGAGCATTTTCCTGAAATTATAAATTTGAAAGACCTGATGGAGCTCGAATATTTTATAAAAGAAAACGGCATAGATGGTTTATGCCTCGTTGTGGATGATATCAGACTTTATGGGGCAAAGGCTGAACAGAATGGCAATTTTGGTATCCATAGGGACTCGTTTATTACAATACCATTGAAAACTAACAATCTGATTGAAGAGATAAGGTCAGCAATCCAGAGAATCAGATCTGTTCAGCGTCACAGATATCCTGTAAGAAAGATAGATCAGAGAGTTGCAGTTGTTGGGGGTGGGCTTGCTGGTATCTATTCTGCTTTAAGGCTTTCGAGAATGGGAATTGATGTTACGATTATTGAACGATCAGAAAATCTTGGAGGAAGATTAATAAATCTACCCTCAAGAAAAGAGTTTATTTCAAATCTGATTGAAAGGGTTGAAAAAGAAAACAAAATTGAAGTGCTTAAGGGTTTCGGATTAAAGAGCTTTTCTGGAAGATTTGGAGATTTTAAATTAAATGTGGAATCAGATAGAGAAAAAAGAACCATAAATTGCGGCGCAATAATTATAGCGACAGGTGGCGAAGAAAGAAGAAATGTCTATGGTTTTGAAGACAATGATAGGGTCTTTTCATTCTTTGATTTTGAAAAAAGGTACAATGAGCTTATAAAGGCTAAAACTATTGTAATGCTTCAATGTGCCGGCTCAAGAACAGAGGAGAATCCTGTCTGCTACAGAGTGTGCTGTACAAAGGCTATTGAAAATGCTTTAAAACTAAAGGAATCCAATCCTGATATAGAGATTTATATTATCCATAAAGATGTAAGGACTTTTGGATACAGGGAAAATCTTTACAGATCTGCAAGGGCTCAAGGGATTAGCTTTATCAGAATGCAAAAGGAGCCTGAAGTATTAAAAAATAACGGCTTAATTAAGGTTAAAGTAATAGAAGAGGGAACAGGGGAAGAGTTTAATATAAATTCAGACTATATGCTACTATCAACGGGCATAGATCCTGTGACCTCAGAGATAAAAAATATTTTTAATCTTGAAACACTGGATGGTTTTTTATCTCCCTATAATAAAAAATCAGGACTTATGGATATTAAACCTGGCATTTATGCAACTGGACTTTGTCTTAATCCTTTGTATACGGACGATATTATTAAACAATCGGAAGCCCTGCCAGTAAGAGTTGCTGTAAAGATGCTAAACAGAGAAATATCTATGAGATTTAACACTGCCTTCGTAAACTTTAAATACTGTTGTGGTTGCGAGCTTTGTATAAAGGCATGTCCTGTATCGGCAAGGTATATGTCAGATGAGGAGAAGATCGCAGTTGTTGATGAGACCCTTTGTGAAGGATGTGGCACCTGTGCCATGGTTTGTGCCAATAAGGCTTCACAGCACAGGCTTTTTGAACATAAAAGCATGCTAAAAACTATAGATTACTATATTTAACCGGGGGTAATATGTCTGAACAGAAGGATTTCGAGCCCAAGATCATTGGTTTTTTATGCAACTGGTGTACTTATACAGGGGCAGATCTTGCTGGCACAGCAAGGATTCAGTATCCGCCTAATATTAGGGTTATCAGGATGATGTGTTCTGGCGGAGTGGATATGGTGTATGTTATGAAAGCCCTGCTTGAAGGGGCAGACGGAGTGCTTATCGGTGGCTGTCACCCTGGAGACTGCCATTATCAGTCTGGAAACTTTAAGGCAAGAAGAAGGGTAGCCATATTGAAAAAAATATTGCAAAGACTTGGTTTTGATGATGATAGAGTGTGGCTAAGATGGATTTCAGCAAGTGAAGGGAAAAAATTTGCTGCTACCGTAACAGAGATGGTTGATTATCTGAAAAAGAAGGGACCAAACCCTCTTAAATCAATGGCAGTATAAAGGGGATAGAGATGAGTTTAGCTTATAAAATAAAAAACAGAGAAGAGATAAAAGAGATAGTAAAAAAATCATTACAGGAAAATTATTTTGATAGTGTGTTGGGGATTTTTGCAGAGGGGACTTTAACCCCCCATTTAGGCGTAACCAGTAAGGTACCGGATATTGACAGACTAATGATATTTGCTCCTTTGATGCCCGTTCAAGCCTCAAGGGTAATCTCTAACATTAAATTTACAGAAAATAATCTAAAAGTTTTATGTATTTTAAAGCCCTGTGAGATGAGGGCTGTTGTAGAGCTCGTTAAGCTTAAACAGATAGTGCCAGATAATCTGTTTTTTATCTCCTTTGACTGTCCTGGAGTTCTGGAAGTGACCGATTACAGAAGCAGAATCAATAACGGAAAAAATCCTGTTGATGAATCATTAGCTTCTCTAAATTCTTTTAATGATTTTTCGGATAACAGGTATGCCTGTTCAATCTGCGATAAATTAGCCCCCAAGCTTTCTGATATAAGGATAAGAAGCTTTGGAGTTGATAATTATCTTGAGCCTCTTACCGAAAAAGGAAAAATCTTTATGCAGTCTATTGGGCTTGAGCTTGCGGAGGTAGATTTTTCAGTCTATGACCAGAAGTTAAAGACCATTTTGGACAAAAGAGCGGGTAAAAGAGCATTGGAAAGGGAGATTTTTTCTAAAGAGGTTAACCAGATAGATGCCTTTCTTAAAGAGCTTGACGGCTGTATAAGATGTCATAACTGTATGGTAAACTGCCCTATGGATTACTGCAAGGAGTGCGTATTCAGGTCGCCTGTGTTTGATCATCCTTCTGAAAATTATAATATCTGGCTTGAAAGAAAGGGTGAGGTCAGACTACCAGCAGATATGCTTATATTCCATCTGACTCGCCTTAATCATATGAGCACATCCTGTGTGTCCTGCGGCATGTGCGAAAGCTCATGCCCTACGGGAATCAGGTTGACAAGAATTTTCAGCTTTATTGGCGAAGAAACTCAGAAAATATTTGACTACGAGCCAGGAAGGAGCTGGAATGAAGAGCTACCTGTTGCTACTTTTAGAGAAAAAGAGCTTGATAAAATATAAAAAGTTTATTTAAGGAGGAGAACATAATGAAAGGAATACTACTTACGGGAGACAGACCTGTTATACCGGAAAATACAAAGATGGTGCCCGTTTATATAATGGGAAAAAGATATATAGTTCCCGAAACTCTTACCATACAGAAAGCCTTTGAATATGCAGGCTATCAGTGGATAAGAGGATGCGGTTGTAGAGGTGGTATCTGTGGAGCCTGTGCTACCGTATACAGGATAATGGGAGATCATAAGCTTTATTTTGGGCTTGCCTGTCAGACAGTTGTTAAAGAGAATATGGTGCTTGCTCAGATCCCATTTTATCCTTATAAGAGAAAGTTTCATGATGTTGAAAACTCTGAGCCAACGGCTGAGACTATGATAAACACCTACCCGGAGATTTTAAAATGCGTGGGTTGCAATACCTGTACAAGGGCATGCCCCATGGATATAAAAGTTATGGATTACATCAATGCGGCTATAAGAGGTGATATAGAAAGATGCGCTAAGCTCTCACTGGACTGTATTATGTGTGGTCTCTGCACCTCTCGCTGTCCTGCCCAGATAACTCACTATAATGTTGCCATGTTTGCGAGAAGACTGACAGGTGCAAGGGTATTTAAAAGGGCAGAGCATTTAAAGGTTAGAGTTCAGGAGATAAATTCCGGTAAATTTGAAAAGTTTATGAAGGAGCTTGTAGAAATCTCTGATGAGGAGCTCAGAAGAAGATATGTGGAGGAAAGAGAATGGGAACCGCTTAACTCAAGAGATATTGGATGGAAACCTCAGGATGAAAGGTATCTATAAGCTGTAATAATTAAATAAGAAAAACAATTTAAAAGGAGTATTTATATGTCCGGATATCCAGAAAGCTTAAGAGAGTCAATAAAACTTGTAGAGAAAACAAGAGCCGCAAGGGTGGAAAAAACAAAAAGAGGGGAAACCTTTAAACCTCTGACTATGGATCAGCGAAAAGAGGTACTTTCAAAATTTCATCCCGATTACATGGAAGGTACAAAGCGGATAGTAAAGGTTGGTCCTGATAAAGGACAGCATTTTCCCAATGAGCTGGCTGACCTGCTTGAGGCTCACAGCAGAATTAACCCAAAAGATTTTAATCTTAAAAATCCAGATATTGATACCGATGTGCTTGTTATAGGTGGAGGTGGAGCAGGTTCATCGGCAGCAATTATGGCGGCAAAAAAAGGTTGCAAAGTAATACTGGCTACCAAATTAAGACATGGTGATGCCAATACAGTTATGGCAGAAGGTGGTATTCAGGCCGCAGATCAGGAAGTTGATTCTCCTTATTATCATTTTTTAGATACGCTTGGTGGTGGACATTTTTTAAACGATAGAAAGATAGTATCCGCATTGACACAGGATGCACCTATAATAGCCCACTGGCTGGAGAGTCTTGGAATGATGTTTGATAAGTATCCTGATGGTAGAATGAAGGTTAGACATGGAGGTGGTACCTGCAGAAAAAGGATGCATTCCTGTGGAGATATGACAGGTTCAGAGATAATGAGAGTTTTAAGAGATGAGGTAAGAAATCTTTCCGATAGTATTGATGTGATGGAGTTTTGTCCCGCTGTAGAGCTTTTGCTTGATTCAAACGGCAGGTGTGCTGGCGCGATCCTTTATAATCTTGAGACAGAAGAGTATTATATTGTTAGGGCAAAGGCAGTGATTATGGCAACCGGTGGTTTTGGAAGGCTTCATTTTAACGGATTCCCCTGCACTAACCATTATGGTGCCACAGCAGATGGAATAGTTATGGCTTACAGAGCTGGGATAAGGCTAAGATATATGGATTCCGTACAGTACCATCCCACAGGTGTGGTTTATCCTGAACAGAATGTGGGACTGCTTATTACAGAGAAGGTGAGAGGTCTTGGAGCTACCTTACTTAATAAAAATGGAGAAGAGTTTGTATTTCCACTGGAGCCGAGAGATGTGGAATCTGCCTGTATAATAAGAGAGTGTACTGAGAGAGGAAACGGCGTTATAACTCCAACAGGGAGACTGGGAGTTTGGCTTGACTCTCCAATGATTGATATGCTGGAAGGAGAGGGGACTGTAAAAAAGGAGCTACCCGCAAAATATATTCAGTTTATAAGGCACGGGATAGATATATCAAAGGAGCCCATGTTAATATTCCCCACCGTTCATTATCAGAATGGGGGGTTGTGGATGGATGACAACGCCCGAACAGAGATCCCCGGTCTTTACAGTGCCGGCGAGGTTTCAGGTGGTGTTCATGGAAGAAACAGGCTAATGGGTAATTCGCTTTTGGATATTCTTGTCTTTGGTAGAAGAGCAGGGATATCTGCTTCAGAATATATTCAGAATCTTAATCTTTCGGATCTTACTTTAGAGCATGTTGAAAAATATGAAAAAGAGATTAAAGAGGCAGGAATAGAGACTGACAGAGTGTCTCCAATGATTCTGCCCGATTATATAAGAGATGAAGTAAAGGCTAAGGAAAAGACCTCCAGATACTTTGGAACTCTCAGATAAGTAAAGGGGCTTTAAAGCCCCTTTTTCTCTTTGTTCGCCATCATAACAAACGTCGTTATATCTTTTTTTTCTTTTTTAAGCAAATTATTTTTATTTTAATTTTTTGTTAATTTAAAATTCATAAAACAATGTTTTATTTTACCCTTGACATTTTTTTTAAAATTTGTTTATTTTAAAGCATAAGTTTTTATAAAACGAAGGAGGGAGGTATGTATAAAAAAATTAGTGATCAGTTAAGAGATTTGTTATCTAAATGCGACTCCCGACTGGATGAACTTGAAGAAACCTATCCTGAAAAGCGAGGCTTTAGAGAATGGCTTGAGTTTTCTGGAATTAGCAGAAGAAGTTTTTTGAAATGGTCAGCTATAATGAGCTCAACTCTAATGTTACCACCAGTTTTTGAAAAAAGGGTTGCAAGAGCTGCTGAGATTGCAAGTAGAATTCCTGTGATCTGGCTTCATTTTGCAGAATGCACGGGGTGCACGGAATCATTACTACGTTCAAATAACCCCGGCGTTGCAGAGATTATTCTTCAGTATTTATCACTGGACTATCATGATACGGTGATGGCACCTTCAGGGGAGGCGGCTGAAAAGAGTCTAAAAGACACTATGGCAAAGTACAAAGGTAAATATATCTGTATCTGCGAAGGCTCAATTCCTACAAAGATGGATGGTAAATATCTGAGAGTAGGCACCAATGCCGTAACAGGTTTAGAAAAGGCAAAGGAGGTTACTAAAGACGCAGCTGCCGTAATCTCTATTGGTCATTGTGCATCCTATGGCGGTCCACAGGCTTCCTATCCTAATCCTACTGGTTCAAAATCTATAAATGAAGCCTTAGGAATAAATTCGGTTATTATCCCCGGTTGTCCTTACAACAGCGCAAGTCTTGTAGGCACCATACTATATTTTATTCTGTTTGGGAAGATCCCCACAACTAAAAGTGGGAGACCTGTTTTTGCCTATGGGAAGAGAATACATGATACCTGCCCAAGAAGAGCCCATTTTGATGCAGGTGAGTTTGTTAGAGAATGGGGCGATGAAGGAGCGAAAAAGGGGTTCTGTCTATATATGGTAGGTTGTAAGGGGCCTATGACCTATAATAACTGTAATATTCAGGGATGGAATGATGATATAGCTTCACCTATTAAAGCAGGTCATGGGTGTATAGGATGTAGCGAACCTGCTTTTTGGGACAAGATGGCTCCGCTTGAAAAGCCCATTCAGGCAAGAATACTCCCGGGTGTTGAATCCACTGCAGACCATGTGGGATGGGCATTGATAGGCATAAGCGCCGTTGGAATGGGAGTTCATGCCTTTTATAGCCATTTTAAGGCTAAGAATAAGGGTGTAACAAAAGAGTGCTGTGAAGAGCACCAGAAAGAAGAGTAGGAGGTAAAATATGGCTAAGAGAACTGTTATAGATCCAATTACAAGAATAGAAGGTCATCTGAGGGTTGAGGTGGAGGTTGAGGGTGGAAAAGTGAAAGAAGCTTTATCATCTGGAACCCTTTTTAGAGGCTTTGAAATAATTTTAAAGGGCAGAGACCCGAGAGATGCAGGCTTATTTACTCAGAGAATATGCGGAGTTTGTACTCATGTGCATTATGATGCCTCCATCCATGCAGTTGAGAACGCCATAAAGATTGTGCCTCCTAAAAACGGCAGACTTGTCAGGAATTTAATCAAAGCTGCTCAGTATATTCAAGACCATATAATTCATTTTTATATTCTTCACGGACTTGATTGGGTTGATATTACAAAAGTACTCCAGGCAGATCCAAAGAAGGCAGAAGAGCTTGCCTATTCTGCGGGGTCAACCTATAACGCAGGAAGGGCAAGATTTGCGGAGGTAAAGAAAAAGGTTGAAAATCTTGTTAAAAGCGGTCAGCTTGGTCCTTTTGCCAATGGTTACTGGGGACATTCTGCTTATAAGGTTCCGCCTGAGGCTGTGCTTCTTATAGTATCTCACTATCTTGATGCCCTTGAGGTCCAAAGATATGGTGGGCAGATCATGGCAATTCTTGGCGGAAAAGAACCTCATACACAGGGGCTTGTAGTGGGTGGAGTAACCTGCGTGAAAGACCTGCTGGATCCTAAAAGAATTGGAGATGTGCTTTTTAGATTTAGAAAACTGAAAGAGTTTGTTGATACAGCCTATCTTCCTGATTTACTACTCGCAGGTCAGGTTTATAAAGATTACGGTGTTCAGAATGTGGGTGCTGGGCATAAAAATTATCTATCCTATGGAGATTTCAGATTGTCCGATGATGCAGATAGAAGTAATCTTTTCTTCCCTTCAGGTGTAATATTAAACGGCGATCTATCAAAGGTGCACAAATTTGATCCAGAAAAGATTACGGAACATGTTAAGCATTCATGGTACAAATATGCTGACGAGAGCAAGGGGCTTCATCCAAAAGATGGTGTGACAGAACCTAACTATACGGGGCTCAATGCAGACAATACCTGCAAGGAGAATGAAAAATATAGCTGGGTAAAAGCACCAAGATATGATAATAAACCGATGGAGGTAGGACCTCTTTCAAGAGTTCTTGTAGCCTATGCTTCGGGCAATAAGGAGGTTAAAGCTCTTGTAGATTATGCCCTTAAAACATTAAATGCACCTGCATCAGCTCTTTTTGGGACTCTTGGCAGAACTGCGGCAAGATGTATCGAAACCAAATGGCTTGCTGACACAGCAGAGAAATGGGTAGGTGAGCTTGTGGAAAATCTAAAGAGCAATGATGAAACATTTACTAAATATAGCATGCCCAAAGAGGCTATGGGATATGGGCTTATTGAAGCACCCAGAGGTGCACTTGGGCACTGGGTAAGCATTGAAAATTATAAGATTAAAAATTATCAGTGCATAGTACCATCTACATGGAATTTTTCACCCAAAGATGCCCTTGGACAGAGAGGAGCCTGCGAACAGAGCCTGATTGGCAATCCCTGTGTTAACAAGGATCAGCCCCTTGAGGTACTTAGAACTGTTCATTCCTTTGATCCGTGCCTTGCATGTGCCATACATATAGTGAGAAGGTAGGACAGGTGCTGATAAGCCTCAGATTATAATATTAAGATTTAAGGGAGTTGCTATGCAGGATTTTAAACGTGTATATAGAATGAATGCCATTTTAAGGTTTAATCACTGGGCGATGTTTATTGCCTTTATTGCCTGCGCTGTTACAGGTTTTTATATTGCCCATCCCTTTCTTGCCTTTGAAACAGGAGAGATTATAGACTCCTATGTTATGGGCTATGTAAGGCTCATACATTATCTGGGAGCTATTGTGCTTGACGTAATACTGATTATCTGGATATATCTTTTCTTTTTTGGCAGACATCCCTATTTTAAATTTATCTTTCCTTTGAAAGAAAGGGGGATAGAGGCTATTCAGATGTTAAAGCATTATTTTACTCTTAATCCTAAAGACAGACCCTATGTGGAAGATCGTATGGATGCTCTCAATGCCTGGGGGATATTCCTCTTTATAATTATATTTAAGGCATTAATGCTCATAACAGGATTTGCTATGCTATCACCACAGATAAGCTCTGTCAATACGGCTATTCCAGGTGGTCAGTATGTGTTCTCAATAATCGGAAGTATAGCCCTCTTTATATTTGGAGATCTGGCTAATGTAAGACTGGCTCACCATATGATTGCCTGGATTATGATTGTATTTGTATTAATTCACATCTACCTTGAGGTTTGGAGAGAGATATTCTGGAAAGAAGGGGATATTTCAATAGTCTTCAGCGGTCATAAATTTATAAAGAAGAAATAGTAAAATGATAAAGGTTATTGGGCTTGGTAACCCCCTTATGTCAGATGATGCCTTTGGGTTATTTGTAATTGATGAGCTGAAAAGACGATTAAATGGTAATAATGAGAAGGTGAAACTTATATCCTTGCCTACCCCCTCTCCATGGGATATCTACAATGTCCTGAGGGAGGGGGGTAGTTTTATAATAATTGATGTTTTTGATAAGGGGACAGAAGAAGAGATTGAATGTTTTCCCATCTCTCAGCTTGGTAAGATAGATAATAAATTTAAGACCGTTCATGATATAAACATCAATCAGGTAATAGAACTGCTTAGTCTTCAGAATGTCAAGATAGAAGGAGTTGTGGTTGGTACAAAAGGGTATAACTTTAATATCTCTCTTCATCTGTCAGAAAGGCTTGAGAGGATGGTTAATCCCTGTGCAGAGAAGGTGTTAGATCTTATTCAAAAATCTTAAAAATTAACTACCGTTAAATAGCCTGCTGATGGCTGATTTTATACTTATAACCGTCAAGGGCTTATGAATAAACTCTGCTGATTCATCATAGCTATCAAAATCTTTAAGCATCTCCATCGGATATCCGCTAATGTATATCTTTTTGACGTTCTTTTCTAACTTTTTAATCTCCTTGAAGATCTCAAATCCGCTGATATCAGGTAATACTATATCCAGAATAAGCAGATCTATCTGATCCATATTCTCTTTGTAAATATTTATAGCTTCTTTGCCAGTGCAAGCTTCAAAGAATCTGTATCCGATCTCGCTAAAAAAGTGCTTCAAAGCCTTTCGAACCATAATATCATCTTCAGCAACCAGCACTCCCAGCTTTTCTGGTATTTTAATGTTTGGCAGAATAGGGGCTTCTTTGCTTTGCTCATCTTCAGTGGCTGGAAAATAAATATTTATCGTAGTTCCTTTCCCCGATTCGCTATAAAGATTTATATAACCTCCGTGCTGTTTAACAAGGCTATAAACTATGGAAAGCCCGAGTCCGGTTCCTTTACCAGGCTCCTTTGTGGTAAAAAAGGGCTCAAAGATCTTATTTTTAATATTATCCGGGATACCTGTTCCGGTATCGGTTACAGATAGCTTTATATATCTGCCTTTTTTCCCATAGTTATGAGCTATTATAAATCTTTCATCTATCTCTGTTTCACAGGTCTTGATCAGAACAGTGCCACCATCGGGCATGGAATCTTTAGCGTTTGATAGTAGATTTACCAGTATCTGTTCAATCTGATGGATATCAGCTTTAATGTTTCTGATGTCAGGATCCAATTCAAATTTTAGGGTAATTCTTTCTCCTATTACCTTCTGAAGAAAGGGTAGTGCCTGATTGATTATCTCGTTTAAAGAGACAATCTTCGGATTAAAGGGGTATTTTTTACTGTAAGTCATAAGCCCCTTTGTTATGGTAGCTATCCGTTCACAGACCAGAAGTATCTGCTTTGCATAGCTGTTTATATCTTCCTGGTCTTTTGTTTTCATATCTATAAGACTCGAAAAGTTTATAATTGCCGTAAGAGAATTATTTATATCATGGGCTATACCTGCTGCAAGTCTTCCCACTGACTCCATTTTTTTAAAATGGAACATCTCCTGCTCTATCTTAATCTTCTCCGTAACATCCTGAAATATGCCAATAAAATGAATTATATTACCTTCTTGATTATAAATAGCAGCGGTGAAAAGATTTAGAGTTAGTACATCTCCATTTTTATTTACTCGTTTTATCTCTAAATTTTCAATAATCTCTCCTTTTGAAATTTTATCAAGATTGGCTAAAAACTCAGCTATCTTATCTGCTGGCACAATAGGGTTAAACTTTCCGATAACCTCTTCTCTACTCCAACCAAAAACTCGTTCTGCTGACCTGTTCCACATCTCTACATTACCTGACCTATCAACAATTATTATAGGAAGAGGAGAGCTTTCAATAATGGTGTTAAACCACTCTATTAGCTCTTTATTTTTATTTTCAAGGTAAAGACGGTCTGTAATATTGAAAACCACCTGGTAGATTATGGGCTGACCTTCCAGTTCCATAAAACTACAGTAGGTCTCTACATCCCACAGTTCTCCATTTTTTAATCTATGTTTAAGCTGAAAATTATTTTTCTTACCTGTTTTTACAAGCTCAATATTAGAGAACAATGTTTTTTTATCCAGAATAGTTAGGTCTGCTATATTTAGATTTTTAAATTCTTCATAGCTGTAACAGTAAAATTCCTGCGCTGCTTTGTTGGCATCCATAATCTTTCCGCTATGGGCATCAAAAACAAGCATTACCGTCTGATGGGTATTAAATAATTTTTTGTATCTTTCTTCCGATATTATGAGCCGTTCAATATTTTTCTTTGCAAAGATATAAAGTAAAAGGGATGTTATTAATATAAAAACTATACCCTTTGAAAGCTCAATAATTCTTAATATCTGCAGATTTTCTGAAAGCTTCTCCTTTAAAATGTCTGTCGCAATAATCCAGAGAATTCCAAATATCAGATAATATAAAGCTATTTTAATTGCCAGTGAAAATCTCTTATTTCCAGACATGAAATAATCCTCTACTGACTTTTATAGCACCTTTATCACATAATTCCTGACAGCAGTAACATCTTATACAATCTCGCCTGTCAATAAAATAGGAACCGGCGGATTTTATTGCCCCCCTCGGACAGATATCCCTGCATAAACCACATTTTATACAGATTTTGCTGTTAATGGAAGGATAGGGGATAAGATATTTTTTAACTATCCCTGAAACAAGATGGGGCATTGAAAAGTTAAGATCGTGTGCCTCAGGTAGCGAGAGCTTTATATATGAAGCTGATACTTCGGAGCTTGTGGATATAGCCTGTTCCTGAATTTCTTTCAATCCTTTATTCAGAGCTACGGAAAGATGAGGTATCTTTTTATGATCAAGATTGAAGGTGCTACACAGGATATAGTCCAGAGATAGGGCATTATCGGATACAGCAAGAATATTAAAATTTTTTATATTTCCAGAAGAAGGCCCATTCCCATCCATACCTACTATACCATCTATGATGTTTATTCCGGGGTTTACAAAATTATATATGTCAATAAGTAGTTTTGCAAAATGATCGTAGTCTTTATCAGCAAGAAAATGATACTTTATCTTCTCAATGCCATATATAAAGCCGTAAAGATTTTTCACAGCCCATGTGATAACCATCATCTGATGTGTCTTAAGCTTGGGCAGATTGATAATCTCGTCAACCTCTTCAATTACCTGGGGAAGCATAAGCTCTTTATAAATAAGATTATTTGAGTTTTTAAAAAGTTTTTTCTTAGAAAAATCAGCGATTTTCGTGTTTGTTTGGTTTAAAAAATCTATAAGGTCAAGTTTTTTTAAGACCTTCTCTGGTGTGGACAGCCCTGGGCTATCTCCTATTAATGCCTGTGCCTTATAATCTTTAATCAGCTCAATAACAGCCTTTATAATTACTGGATGGGTAGTGATAGCCTTATCTGGTGATGCAGGTTTTAAAAGATTGGGTTTTAAAAGATAGGTCTTTTTTTCCTGAAAATCTTTGTTTATAAATTTTAGAGAGCTTAAGATAGCATCTTTTATCTGATTTATGTTGTAGGAGGTGAGCTTTCTTATATCAACTCTGAACATTTGTTTAAACTTTGTTTCTCGGGAGCGGTAGGGCTGTTGCCATACCTTTGGCAAGAAGTTTTCCAGTTTTTTCGCTTTGAGCCATTACCTCCACCACCATACTGCTTCTACCTTTGTGAATAACCTTTGATTCGGCTATTATGGTATCTCCTAAACCAGTAGATTTAAAAATATTAAATCCAAACTGAACTCCTACCGCGTCTTCGTAGGAGTTAACCGAAATGGCAAAAGCCACATCCATGAGGGCAAAGATCATGGCACCGTGAGCAATATTGTGGGCATTAAGATGCTCTTCCTTCACAACTGCCTTTAGTTTAACATAGCCAAGATCTGCTTCCACAATTTCCATCCCATATAGATGAAAAAGTTTATCGCCCTTTATTATCTCTTCAATCCTTTTTTTGTGCATAGCCCTATTATATAATCAGATCTATATTAAAAGATACTTGTCTCCCTTCATCTGGCTGTATTTAAATTATACAGCTCTTTTTATATGCAAAAAAGCTTTTTTTAAAGAGTATAATTTGCGATAGGGTAAGCCGAAAAGAATATATTATCGGTAGATATTATATTTTTAAGTTTAATGTATTAGTCTGTGATGCCTTTAATCTATCAAATAATGTCTAGATCACAAATCAACAAAAGAGCTTTAGTCTCCATATTAATCTATTGACCTATTCAGATCAAAGATTTAATATATTTTCCAGCAGTTATGAAAAGCATAAGGGAAGAGATAGAAGAAAGAGAATCTGCCATCCTATCTGAACATGCCTGTCTTTCATCAAAATCTCGTGGGAGATTACGTTCAGAAAAAAAATGTGATATCAGAACCGATTTTCAGAGAGATAGAGACAGGATAATACATTCAAAGGCATTCAGAAGATTAAGATATAAAACTCAGGTATTTCTTGCTCCCAAAGGGGATCACTACAGAACAAGGCTAACACATACCCTTGAGGTTTCTCAGATTGCAAGAGTTATATCTAAAGCCCTTGCGCTTAATGAAGACCTAACAGAGGCGATAGCTCTTGGACATGACCTCGGTCATACACCCTTCGGACATGCGGGTGAGAGTGTGCTAAATAATTTGTTAAAAAATGGTTTTCGTCATAATGAGCAGAGCCTTAAGGTGGTGGATGAGATTGAAAAAGATGGCAGAGGGCTTAACCTGACCTTTGAAGTGAGAGATGGTATACTTAAGCATTCTAAGGGGAAGGGACCCATAGTTTCTGAAAACCTACCAGTTACTAAGGAAGGGCAGGTGGTAAGAGTAGCTGACCTTATAGCCTATCTAAGTCATGATATGGATGATGCATTAAGGGCAAAAGTAATAACTGACTCTTCAATACCTACTGCGGTAAGAAAGTATCTTGGTGATAAACACAGTCACAGAATTAACTCTATGGTAAGAGATGTGATAAATTATTCCAAAAAAAATAATTGTATCATAAGCTTTTCAGAGGAGATTCTGGAGGTGGTGCACGAGCTCAGAGATTTTATGTATAAAAATGTATATGAAGCAGACATTGTTCACAGGGAGTTTTATAAGGCAGAAAAGATAATGGAACAGCTCTTTAATTTTTTCATAGAAAACAAAGAGATATTTTTACAGGTCTCTGAGCTTAAAGAGATTAGATCCCTTGAGGATGATATTGCCAGTTTTATCTCCGGCATGACCGATAGATACGCACTTTATCTTTATGAAAAATTTTTCTTGCCAAAACCTTGGGAAATATTGTAAAAAATTCTATCCTTAATATTAAAAAAATATTGACAAATATTTGCTTGTCTAATATAGTATATATTCTACTTTGTTTAAGTGGGCGTCTTTTTTTGTGCTTATGCTGGCGTAGCTCAACGGCAGAGCAGCTGACTTGTAATCAGCAGGTTGCGGGTTCAAATCCCATCGCCAGCTTTTTTTAAATGGAGAGGTTCCCGAGTGGCCAAAGGGAACAGACTGTAAATCTGTCGGCGGACGCCTTCGGAGGTTCGAATCCTCCCCTCTCCACTTTTTTGATTGCGGGAATAGCTCAGGGGTAGAGCTTCAGCCTTCCAAGCTGGAGGTCGCGGGTTCAAATCCCGTTTCCCGCTTTTTTAAAAGTTCTGCCCACGTAGCTCAGTAGGCAGAGCACGTCCTTGGTAAGGACGAGGTCACCGGTTCAATCCCGGTCGTGGGCTTTTTTTGTTGGTATTTTTCATTGATTAAAATAAAAATTCAGGAGGCATAATATGGCAAAGGCTAAATTTGAGAGGAAGAAGCCCCATGTGAACATAGGGACGATAGGGCATGTGGATCATGGTAAGACCACGTTAACGGCGGCGATAACTCGGGTATTATCTACGAAGGGTTTAGCGCAGTTTACGCCCTTTGATCAGATAGACAAGGCTCCGGAGGAGAGGGAGAGGGGCATAACGATAGCGACTGCGCATGTGGAGTATGAGAGTGAGAAGAGGCATTATGCGCATGTTGATTGTCCTGGTCATGCGGATTATGTGAAGAATATGATAACTGGAGCTGCGCAGATGGATGGGGCGATTTTGGTGGTGAGTGCGGCGGATGGTCCGATGCCGCAGACGAGGGAGCATGTGTTATTGGCGAGGCAGGTTAATGTGCCGTATATAGTGGTATTTTTGAATAAATGTGACATGGTGGATGATCCTGAGTTATTGGATTTAGTGGAGTTGGAGGTGAGGGAGTTATTGAGCAAGTATGGATTTCCTGGGGATGATTTACCGATAGTGAGGGGGAGTGCGTTGAAGGCGTTGGAGAATCCTGAGAATCCTGAGTATGCGAAGTGTATATGGGATTTAATGAAGGCTTGTGATGAGTATATACCTGAGCCGGTTAGGGATATAGACAAGCCTTTTTTGATGCCGATAGAGGATGTATTTAGTATATCTGGAAGGGGTACAGTTGTAACTGGAAGGGTAGAGAGGGGAGTGATAAAGGTAGGAGAAGAGGTGGAGATAGTTGGTTTAGGGGAGACGAAGAAGACGGTGGTGACGGGAGTGGAGATGTTCAGGAAGTTATTGGATGAGGGTAGGGCAGGAGACAACATAGGGTGTTTATTGAGGGGTATAAAGAAGGAAGAGGTAGAGAGGGGTATGGTATTGGCGAAGCCGGGTAGTATAACGCCGCACAGGAAGTTTAAGGGTGAGGTATACATACTGACGAAGGAAGAGGGTGGTAGGCATACGCCTTTTTTTAATGGATACAGGCCGCAGTTTTATTTTAGGACGACTGATGTTACAGGTGTTGTGACATTACCTGAGGGAGTGGAGATGGTAATGCCGGGGGACAATGTGACTATAGGTGTGGAGCTTATAACCAATGTAGCGCTGGAGAAGGAGCTTAGATTTGCTATAAGAGAAGGCGGAAGAACCATAGGCGCAGGCGTCGTTACAGAAGTAATAGAGTAAAAAACTTTAAGGCAGGTTATATTTTATGAATAGTCAGAAAATCAGGATAAAACTTAGAGCCTTTGATCACAGACTTTTGGATCAATCTGTTTCAGAGATTGTGGACACGGCAAAAAAGACAGGCGCTAAGGTAGTGGGTCCCATACCTCTGCCAACCAAGATAAGCAGATATACGGTATTGAGATCCCCCCACGTGGACAAAAAATCCAGAGAGCAGTTTGAGACAAGGGTGCATATGAGGCTGATGGATATTCTTCATCCAACCCAGCAGACCATAGATGCTTTAATGAAGCTTGAGCTTGCCGCTGGTGTTGATGTTGAAGTCAAACTAAGTTAAAGGGATAAGGCTATGAAAGGCATAATCGGAAAAAAATTAGGGATGACCCAGATTTTTAATGATAACGGAGAGCTTGTACAGGTAACTGTTGTAGAAGCGGGACCGGCTTACGTTGTTCAAAAGAAGACAAAGGATAAGGATGGGTACGAGGCATTACAGCTGGGTTTTCAGATAAAAAAGTTTGAGAAAGTAAACAAACCTCTTCAGGGGCATTTTAAAAAGGCATCTGATAAGGCTTTTTCTGTTTTAAAAGAGATTAAGTTTGATGATATCTCAGCCTTTGAGCCGGGTCAGGAGATAAAGGTTTCAGACCTGTTCTCGGAAGGGGATATTGTGGATGTAACCGGCATATCAAAAGGTAAGGGTTTTCAAGGCGTTATGAAAAGACATAATTTTAAGGGTGGAAGAGCCAGTCATGGATCTATGTTTCACAGAGCGCCCGGTTCAGCAGGTTCAAGCGCATACCCATCAAGGGTGTGGAAGGGCAAAAGATATCCAGGTCACATGGGAGATGCTAAGGTTACCGTCCAGAACCTTAAGATAGAAAAAATTATTTCTGAGAAAAATTTAGTTCTTATAAAAGGGGCGATCCCCGGAGCAGTAAACTCCATTGTAGTAATTAAAAATGCCATAAAGAAGGGAAATTAAGGAGATAACGATGGCAAAACTGCCTTTGTATGACCAGAATAAAGCTTTATTGGGCGAGATTGAGGTATCTGATCAGGTTTTTGGCACAGAGATTAAGAGTTATCTGATCCATGATGCTGTAAAGATGTATCTCGCTAATCAGAGACAGGGAACTGCTTCTACAAAAACGAGAAGTGAGGTTTCCGGTGGCGGAAAAAAGCCATGGAAGCAGAAGGGCACAGGAAGAGCAAGAGTGGGATCTATCAGATCTCCTCTCTGGAGAAAGGGTGCGATTCTATTTGGACCTAAACCGAGAGATTATAGCTATAGACTGCCGAAGAAGGTGCTTAAGTCTGCCATGAGATCTGCGTTAAGTCTAAAGGTTTCTGAGAACAAACTTTTTGTGTTAGATCAGATATCATTGCCAGAGGTAAAGACCAAACATTTTAACGAGATAGTAAAAAAGTTTGAACTTTCAAAGGCTTTATTTGTTTTACCCGAGAGAGATAAAAATATAGAGCTTTCTGCAAGAAACATTCCCAATATAAAGGTATCCAGATTTGATCTTATAAATGTTTATGAGATTATGAAGTATGAAAATATAGTAATGCTCAAAGATGCAGTAAAGAATATAGAAGGAGCCCTTAGCCTATGAAGAGTATATACCATGTAGTAAAAGCTCCGGTAATAACTGAGAAAGCAACTTTCCTGAGGGAAGAGAATAAGGTTGTTCTTAAAGTTGATAAGTCAGCCACTAAAAAAGATATTAAAGATGCGGTTGAAAAGCTCTTTAAGGTAAAGGTTGAAAGTGTGAGAACAGTGGTTCTTCCCGGAAAATGGAAAAGGATAGGTAGAAATATAGGAAGAACAAGCTCATGGAAAAAAGCGATAGTAACCCTGAAAAAGGGCGAAAAGTTAGACTTTATTGAAAGCTGAGGTAAATAAAAATGGGTATTAAAACTTATAAACCAACGTCTCCAGGCATAAGATTTCGCACCACTCACACATTTGAAGAGATTACAAAGGATAAACCTGAAAAGTCTCTGATCGTAAATATAAAAAGAGCAAATGGAAGAAACAATCAGGGAGTGATAACCTCATGGCAGAGAGGTGGTGGCCATAAAAGATTATATAGGCTTATCGATTTTAAGAGAGACAAGGTGGGGATCCCCGGTGTGGTTGAGGCAATCGAGTATGATCCCAATAGAACTGCAAGAATAGCTCTTATAAAGTATAAAGATGGAGAGCGAAGATATATAGTTGCTCCTAACGGTTTAAATGTGGGTGACGAAATAATGAGCGGACCGGATGCGGAGATAAAACCAGGAAATGCCCTGCCTCTGAAGAATATTCCTGTTGGTACTATGGTTTATAATATAGAATTTAAGCTTGGCAAGGGTGGACAGATAGCAAGAAGCGCAGGCGCATTCGCTCAGATTATGGGCAAAGAGACTGACTATGCTCTTTTAAAGATGCCTTCAGGAGAGCTTAGAAAGGTAAATGTTAATTGCATGGCAACTGTGGGTCAGGTAGGTAATCTTGAACATGAGAATATCACAATAGGTAAAGCAGGAAGATCAAGATGGATGGGTAAAAGACCTCATGTAAGAGGCGTTGCCATGAACCCCATAGATCATCCGCTTGGAGGCGGTGAAGGGAAATCATCTGGGGGAAGGCATCCCTGTTCACCCTGGGGGCAGCTCTGTAAGGGGCTTAAGACAAGAAATAATAAACTTACAGATAAGATGATAGTGAAGAGAAGAAAATAAGTGAGGAAAAAAGATGGGTAGATCTAATAAAAAAGGACCTTTTGTAGATGGTCATTTGTTTGAAAAGGTTAACAAGGCAATAGAAACAGGAGACAAAAAAGTTATAAAGACATGGTCTCGCAGGTCCACCATATTGCCAGAATTTGTTGGTCTAACCTTTGCAGTTCACAACGGAAAGAAGTTCATACCAGTATATGTTACTGAAAATATGGTTGGTCACAAGTTAGGTGAGTTTGCACCTACAAGGACTTTCCATAGCCATGCCGGCGACAAAAAGACTAAGGGGAAATAGGGAGGCTCTATGGAAGTCAGGGCGAAAGGAAAATATCTTAAGATACCTCCTAAGAAGGCAAAGCTAATTGCCGATCTTATTAGAGGGAAAAACGTTAACGAAGCAGTAGAGATTTTAAAATATACTCCTAAAAACGGTGCAAGATTAATGTTAAAAGTCCTGAAATCAGCCATTGCCAACGCAGAGCAGAAGAAGATAATAGATATTGACAACCTTTACGTAAAGCATGCTGTGGCAGAAAAATCCTTTATGCTGAAGAGAGTCATGCCAAAGGCAATGGGAAGGGCAGATATATTTAGAAAAAAATACAGCCACCTTACAGTGGTTCTTGAAGAAAGATAAGGAGGTTTACATTGGGTCAGAAAGTAAATCCCATAGGACTAAGATTAGGCATTACAAGGACATGGACATCCAGATGGTACAGTAAAAGGGACTATAAAAAGTTTCTGCATGAGGATTTTAAGATAAAGAAATATCTTAAGGAAAAGTTATACCATGCCGGGGTTGCCGAGATTGATATTGAAAGATCTCCTGATAAGGTAAAGGTTTTTATTCATACGGCAAAACCTGGCATTGTTATCGGTAAGAAAGGTGCTGACCTTGAAATTCTTAAAAAGGAAGTTCAGAAGTTTACAAAATCAGAAGTGTTTATTTTCGTTGAAGAGGTCAGAAGACCGGAGCTTAATGCTGTCCTGGTTGCAGAGAATGTTGCAACACAGCTTGAGAGAAGAGTGGCTTTCAGAAGGGCAATGAAAAAGGCTGTAACAGCTGCAATGAGGCTCGGAGCAAAGGGGATAAAAATATCCTGTGCTGGCAGACTTGGAGGTGCTGAAATTGCAAGAACTGAGTGGTACAGGGAAGGAAGAGTTCCATTGCAAACACTCAGAGGCGATATAGATTATGGTACAGCAGTAGCAAAAACAAAGTACGGAGTTATAGGTATCAAAAGCTGGATATTTAAGGGAGAAGTTGGCTCCTATTCTGATTTTAAGAAACTATAAAGCCCTAAGGAGATAGTATATGTTAGCTCCAAAGAAAGTTAAACATAGAAAACAGCAGAAAGGCAGATTAAGAGGCAAGGCTACCAGAGGTACAACAGTTGCTTTTGGCAACTACGGATTGCAGGCTCTGGAGGCAGGTTTTCTAACAACAAGGCAGATTGAGGCGGCAAGGATTGTTATATCAAGGTTTATTAAAAAGACAGGGAAAATGTGGATAAGAATTTTTCCTGACAAACCTATAACAGCCAAGCCTGCTGAAACAAGAATGGGTAAAGGTAAAGGCTCTCCAGTTGATTGGGTAAGTCCTGTTAAACCCGGCAGAATTTTATATGAGATCGAAGGACTGTCTCTTGAAGATGCAAATGAAGCTTTCAGACTTGCAGCAAACAAGCTGCCTATAAAAGCAAGATTAGTTAAAAGAGAGGAATCGTTATGAAGTTCTCAGAGATAAAGGATTTGACTGTTAATGAGCTTAATACGAAAGCGGCTGAGTTAAAGGAAGAGATTTTCAGACTCTGCTGGCAGAAAGAGAAAGGACAGCTGGAAAATACCGCTAAAATTAGAAACTCCAAAAAAGATCTGGCAAGAGTATTGACAGCTATTAAGCAAAAAAATAAATAAGGAAGGGCTTCATGGACAAGAAGAGGCATATAAAATCAATGGTTGGAAAAGTAGTTAGCGACAAGATGGATAAAACAGTGGTAGTCCTGACAGAAAGGATGGAACTACATCCCATCTACCATAAATATGTAAAAATGAGAAAGAAATTTAAAGCCCATGATGAAAAAAATGAATGTAAGATAGGAGATAAGGTGCTGATAGTTGAAACAAGACCTTTAAGCAAAGAAAAAAGGTGGCGTGTGAAACAGATAATTGAGAAGGCACAGACATTAGAAGGATAAAAAAAGGAGTGCTTTTATGATACAGATGCAGACAAACTTAGAAGTTGCAGATAATTCAGGTGCAAAGAGGGTAATGTGTATTAAGGTTGTGGGAAGCACCAGGAGAAGATATGCCTCGGTGGGCGATCTGGTAATGGTATCAGTCAAAGAGGCAATACCGGAAGGCAAGGTTAAAAAGGGTGATGTGGTTAAAGCCGTTATCGTAAGAACCAGCAAGGCAGTTAAAAGAGTAGACGGCTCCTATATTAGATTTGATGACAATGCGGCTGTTTTACTTAATAACCAGCTTGAGCCCATAGGAACGAGAATATTTGGACCCGTTGCAAGGGAGTTGAGAGCAAAAAAATTTATGAAAATTATATCTCTTGCACCAGAAGTGTTATAGGAGACCATTATGAGCACATATATAAAGAAAGACGATCTGGTTATAACTCTCACAGGCAAGGACAAAGGCAAGACAGGAAAGGTGCTTAAGGTCCTTAGAGATAAGAACAAGGTTGTGGTTGAAAAAATAAATATAGTAAAAAGAAATTTAAAGCCCACTCAGACCAATCCTCAGGGCGGTATTATAGAAAAAGAGATGCCTATTGATATTTCAAATGTCTTGCTTTACTGCAAAAAATGTGAAAAAGGTGTAAGAATTGGTAAGAAAGAACAGCCCGATGGATCAAAATCAAGAGTTTGCAAAAAATGCGGTCAAATATTATAAGAGGTGAGATATGGCAAGACTTAAAGAATTATACGAAAATGAGATAAAGAAGAAGCTTTTGTCAGAGCTCGGATATAAAAATATTAATCAGGTTCCAAAACTGGAAAAAATAGTCATCAATGTGGGGCTGGGCGAAGCTACCCAGAATATTAAGCTAATAGATAAAAGCGTGGAAG
The DNA here is from genome assembly GCA_041640455.1 of bacterium. GTDB lineage: Bacteria > CALINM01 > CALINM01 > CALINM01 > CALINM01 > JAOAGA01. The sequence goes on along the minus strand of JBEQAF010000019.1, from coordinate 2,550 downwards.
AGATAAAAGCTATAACCGGTCAGAAACCAGTTGTGACAAAGGCAAAAAAAGCCATATCTAATTTTAAGCTTAGAAAGGGGCTTCCTATAGGGGTTATGGTAACCTTGAGAAGCAACAAGATGTATGAGTTTTTAGAGAGATTTCTTACCGTTGCACTGCCGAGGGTAAGGGATTTTAAGGGAATCTCATCAAAATCCTTCGATGGTAGAGGAAACTATACCTTAGGGATAAAAGAACAGCTAATATTCCCTGAGATTGACTATGATAAGGTTGAAAAAATAAAGGGCATGAATATAACCTTTACAACTACAGCAAAGAATGATGAAGAGGCAAAGGCTCTGCTTAAAGCCTTCGGCTTCCCCTTTAGAGATTAAGGAGGACTATTGTGGCAAAGATTAGTATGATGATTAAAGCACAGAGAAAGCCTAAATTTAAGGTGAGAGCTTATAACAGATGTCCTTTGTGCGGGAGGCCTCGTGCTTTTATAAGAGATTTTAATATGTGTAGATTATGCTTCAGGGATCTGGCATCAAAAGGCGAGATACCTGGCGTAAAAAAAGCAAGCTGGTAAGGAGATAAGTATGGACGTTATTGCGGATATGTTAACAATAATAAGGAACGGATGCAG
>JBEQAF010000019.1:0-1912 GCA_041640455.1 bacterium | reverse complement strand
TGCAGGGCAAAAAAATCTGAGGTTATAGTTCCTCACTCAAGGTTAAAGGAAAAGATACTTGAGGTTATGAAAAGAGAAGGCTTCATACCTGCATACGAGATAGTCAAAACAGGAAATCACAGTCAGATAAAGATCAGTCTTGCCTATGATGAAAAGAGAAAACCTATTATTAGTCAGATAGTAAGAATAAGTAAGCCCGGAAGGAGAATTTATATTGAGAAGGATAACATTGTGCCGGTCAGAAGAGGGCTTGGCATATCCATACTTAGCACATCAAAAGGTCTTATGACTGACAAAGAAGCTATCGCCAACAACGTTGGTGGCGAGATAATCTGCAAAATATGGTAAGGAGCTTATAAATGTCAAGGATTGGCAGAAAACCCATAGCTTTACCCAAGAATGTAAAGGTTCTGGTTGATAACGGGAAGGTAATGGTTGAGGGACCCAAAGGGAAACTCGAACATCCGGTAATGCCCGGTATTACTGTAGAGATAACAGAAAACTCCCTGATTTTAAAAAGAGCAGATGATGAGAAAGAGACAAAGGCATATCATGGACTTATGAGAGCCAAGCTTGCAAATCTTGTGAAGGGTGTAAGTGAAGGCTTTACTATGGATCTGGAGTTAGTAGGTGTTGGTTACAGAGCAGAAGTGCAGGGCAGAGATCTGAACTTCACACTTGGCTATTCCCATCCAGTAAAGTTTAATCTGCCTGAAGGAGTTACAGCTACAGTAGATAAACAGACAAAGATATCTCTCAGCTCAATAAACAAAGAGATTCTGGGACAGACAGCGGCAAATATACTGGCACTTAGAAAAACCGATGCATATAAAGGTAAAGGCGTAAGAAAAGCTGGTAAGGTGATTAAGTTAAAGCCCGGCAAGACAGCTGCCAAGAAATAATTTTAGGAGAGAGTAAGATGGCTGGTGTTCAGAATGTTGAACCAAGAATTAAAAGAAAGCTTAGAATCAGGAAAAAGATTAGCGGTACGGCTGAAAGACCGAGACTTTGTGTATATAGAAGTTTGAATCATATTTACGCACAGCTTATAGATGATGAAAATGGAAAAACGTTATGTTCGGCTTCTACGGTTGAGAAATCTCTAAAAGAGGGGCTTAAAAGTACAAAGTCAAAGGAAGCCGCAGAGCTGATTGGAAAAACCATCGCTGAAAGAGCTATTAAAAATGGAATAGATAAAGTTGTCTTTGACAGAAACGGTTATCTTTATCATGGAAGAATAAAAGTATTAGCAGACGCTGCAAGAGCAGCCGGGCTTAAGTTTTAAGGAGGTTAAATGGCAGAAGAACTTGATAGAAATGAGCCTCAATTAGTTGACAAAACTATTGCGCTAAACAGAGTTGCAAAGGTTGTTAAGGGTGGAAGAAGGTTCAGGTTCAGTGCTCTTGTAGTAGTGGGAGACGGACAGGGGACTATAGGAGTTGGCTTAGGAAAGGCTAAAGAGGTAAATGAAGCTATCAGAAAGGCAACCGAAAGGGCAAAAAGAGAGCTTGTCAAGGTGCCCATTGTGGAAGGAACCATTCCCCATGAGGTTATAGGAGAGATGGGCTCCACGAAGGTGCTTCTTATGCCAGCTTCTCCAGGTACAGGAGTTATTGCTGGCTCAACAGTAAGATCAGTGGTTGAATCGGTGGGTATACATAATGTGCTTACAAAAATTATTGGCTCATCAAATCATCATAATGTGGTAAAAGCTACAATCAATGCCTTGCAAAGTCTGACAAACCCCGAAGAGGTAGCTAAAAAAAGAGGTATTGAATTAAAGGGTTATGACCTTTATAAATCTTAAAATCAGGTAGGAGTGTTTTTATGGCTGAGAAGCTTGAGATAACATTAATAAAGAGCCTGTGCGGATGTAAAAAAGATCAGATAGCACCAGCAAAAGGTCTCGGAC
>JBEQAF010000018.1:28827-30303 GCA_041640455.1 bacterium | reverse complement strand
CCAACTTTTAATAGAAAGCGCATGCTCACTGAGGCATGTCTGTCTGTAATAAATCAGACTTTCAAGAACTTCGAGCTTATAATTGTAGATGACGGATCAGAAGATGGCACAGATAAAACTGTAGAAAAACTTATAAATATCTATAAAAATTGTAAAATTTCATATATACCACTGAACTCAAATTATGGTCCTGCCTTTGCAAGAAACCGGGGGGCAGAAAAAGCATGCGGCGAATATCTTGCATTTCTGGACTCGGATGACCTCTGGCTAAAGAATAAGCTAAAGCTTCAGCTGGATTTTATGGAAAAGAATAACTTTTTAATATCTCAAACTAATGAAATCTGGATACGAAATGGTAAAAGGGTTAACCCGATGAATAAACATAAAAAGCCAACTGGATATATTTTTGATAAATGTCTTGAACTTTGCTGTGTTTCTCCTTCTTCAGTAATGATAAAAAAAGAGATATTTTTTGAGTTTAATGGATTTGATGAAAGCTTTTTAGCCTGCGAAGATTACGATCTATGGCTCAGAATCTCTCTGGTTTATCCTATCCATCTGCTATCAAAAAATCTTATAATAAAAAGAGGCGGCGATTGGGAACATCAGTCAAAAAAGATCCCCCATCTTGACAGGCTAAGAGTTGAAAGTATACTCAATCTTTTAAAAAATCATAACCTGTCTGAAAGAGAGCGCGATCTGGCTGTAAAGGAGTTATTGAAAAAGACAAGCATATATCTCACAGGACTGATAAAAAGAGGAAAACTTGCTGAAGTAGATAAATATCAGGAGATCATTAAAACATATGGTACATAAAAACACAGACTCAAAAGAAAAAATATCCGATGACCTGATTTTAGAGGATAGCAGGGCAGCTATAGCGCTTGTTTATAAGGAGGGTAAAACCCTCTATCCTATAAACTCATCGATTGAAAGCCTTGAGACTAAAAAGAAGATACTTTTTGATGACATTAACTTAGCCATAGAAAGTTTTATTCAATTAAAAGGAGAAGAAAATCTCTCCATCCCCCAGATACTTAAAATACTAAAGCTCAAAAGCTGCAATAAAATATCCTTAGAGCTTAAATTTTTTAGAAAATATGAAAAATACCTCCCGCTGGCTGAAACGGACGAGGAGATTTTAACCCTTATTGAAGAAAACAGGCTCTTTCCGGAAAATGCATTATTGATCTCTGGAACAAAAAATACTGAAAATATTATTCAATTGCTAAAAAAGTTTAAATTTACCTTTTCTGAGCAGAGAGAGTTGATAAACTTTTTTTGTGACCATCAGATTTCAGGCAATTTTGTTACTAAAGAAGAGCTTCTTACCGCCATAAGAAAAAGAAGTGCGCCGGAATATTTTCAAACTTCCGAAAAGTTTAAGAGGTTAAAAAAAGAGCTAAATCTGGGTAAAAATATAAACTTGGTTGAGTCACCTTATTTCGAAACCAGAAAGCTAAAAATTGAGATTAC
>JBEQAF010000018.1:0-28817 GCA_041640455.1 bacterium | reverse complement strand
ACATTTTCATCTGCCAATGAGCTAAAAAACCACCTCTTACGACTTACCAATAATCTTGAGGAAAAAAAGGATACATGGGAAGAGATATTCAGGACTATCTAAACTATAATCTATACGTATTAAAAGATGCTATCCCCTATTGTAAAGATTATCTTGAAAAGACAGGGCTACCATTTAAAATCATAGAAAACCAATCGGAGGTTAAGACCGATAGTAAAAATAACATTATCTTCCAGCTGAAAAAAGGAAGATTCCTGGAGCCCTGTCCTGGAACACCAAAGTATATCTGCTGTGGTTATTACATCATATCGCCGGTGGAAAACTGTCCCTTTGACTGCACTTACTGTATCCTGCAAGCCTACTTTAAAGATAGAAACATAAAAGTTTACGTAAATATTGAGGATATGATGAAAGAGCTTGAGAGGATTAAAGGTAAAGGCATAGTTAGATTGGGAACCGGGGAGTTCTCAGACAGTCTTTTCCTGCCTGTTACAGATTTTTACCTCGAAAGACTGCTGGATTTTTTTTCAAAAAATAAAGATATTTTTCTTGAGCTTAAAACAAAATCAGATAAGATCCCTCAATTAGCTCTAAACTATAGCAAAAAAAATCTTATATTTTCTTTTAGCCTTAACAGTCCTTCTGTATGGGAAAGGGAGGAGCTACGCACCTCGCCAGTAAGAGACCGCATAGATCTGGCAAAAATGCTTTCAGAAAAGGGTTTCTATCTCTCTTTTCATTTTGACCCCATTATCGAATATCAGGGCTGGGAAAAGGATTATAAAGAGACCATAGACTATCTTTTTGACAGGGTATCGGAAAAACAGATTGTCTGGATAAGCATGGGAATTTTAAGATATATTCCTGCCCTAAAAGATATTGCCCAAAAAGCTCACCCGCATACAGAAATATTTAAACATGAGTTTATCATGGGTTTGGATGGCAAAAAAAGGTATTTCAGAAAGACCCGTGTTAATATTTACAGAAAGATGTTAGATATGATAAGAGGAAGGGCAAGAGATGTGTTTGTTTATCTTTGTATGGAAAATGAAGATGTTTGGAAGGAACTATTTGGTGTATCCATGACAACTAAAAAATTAAAGAGACTGATGGATGAAAGGGTAAAAAGTTGAGAATAGGAATCATAGTAGCTCTAAAAAGAGAGGCTAAAGGATACTTTGAAGAGTTAAGTTTTGAAAAAATACTTGATGAGCCCTTTGAGGTTTTTAAAGCCCAGAAAGATAATAAACTAATTTTTCTTGCTGTTTCCGGGCTCGGAAAATCCTATTCAGCCGCCTGCACCCAGTTCCTTATTGACCGTTTTAACATAGATCTGATAGTTAATACAGGCTCCTGCGGTGGTGTTTGTCCCAGATTTTCAACAGGAGACATAGTTTTACCTGCCGCAGTTATTGAGTATGACTTTAAAAGTCTCAAACTGGGAACACCAAATCTTCAGGCAAACAGAAAATTTCTCTACCTTTCTGAAAAATATGGTATAAAAATGGGCATTCTGGGGTCAGCAGACTCCAATGTAGACACAAAAGATAAAAAGGAGCTGTTACACAGACAGGGTATATCTGTTGCAGACTGGGAAGGGGCATCTATCCTTAAGACTGCTTTAAAAAACAGGATAGATGCCCTTATTTTAAAAGTTGTAACAGATACAAGCTCTGAAAACTTTGTATCAGAGTTTCTTCAGAATGTAAAAATAATGAATCATAATCTGGCACAGAAAGCACTTGAGATAATAACCAATTACCATCCGTAGCCATTTTCGCCATGCTGGCTGATATCAAGTCCATCAACCTCTTCTTCTGCGCTCACTCTGATCCCCATAATTTTATCTATTATCTTAAACAGTGCGAAGCTTACTATAAAGGAATAGGAAATGGCAACAAACACGCTTACAAGCTGTGTCCATAAAAGAGTTGGATTGCCGTAGAACAATCCATCTGACCCGCCGGGATTTACAAGCTTTGTGGCAAAAAGACCTGTAAGAATAGCACCGAGTGTTCCGCCAACGCCATGAACACCTACCGCATCAAGAGAGTCATCATATCCAAGATAAGATTTAAGACTAACTGCAATATAACAGACCACTCCAGCTATAATACCTATTAATAGCGCAGACATGGGTTTAACAAAACCTGCGGCGGGGGTTATAGCGACAAGTCCTGCTACCGCTCCAGAAGCAAAACCAAGAAGGGTTGGTTTCTTTCTGTGTACCCATTCGGTTATGAGCCATGAAAAAGAAGCCGATGCGGAGGCTATATGGGTAGTTACAAAGGCTGAAACAGCCAGCTGCCCCGATGCTATGGCGCTACCTCCGTTGAATCCAAACCATCCGAACCATAAAAGAGCTGTTCCTGCAAGAGTCATGGTTAGATTATGCGGTGGCATGGGCTCCTTTAAATATCCCTTTCTCTTTCCAAGCACTATGCAGCCTGCAAGTGCTGACACACCAGAGGTTATGTGAACAACAAGCCCTCCTGCAAAATCAAGGGCACCCATATTTCTGATCCAGCCACCCACTCCCCAAACCCAGTGAGCTACAGGCAGATACACCAACACTATCCAGCATATTAAAAACGTTAGATAGGCAGTAAATTTTATTCTTTCTGCAATCGCTCCAGATATTAATGCAGGTGTGATAATAACAAACATCATCTGAAATATCATAAAAAGCTGATGGGGGATGGTTGGCGCATAATCTGGATGGGGATTGAGACTCACATTGTTTAAAAAGACAAAATCAAGATTTCCTATAATTCCATATACATCAGGTCCAAAAGCAAGGCTATATCCAAATAACACCCAGATAACTGTGGCGATACCCATGGCGATAAAGCTGTGCATCATGGTTCCTAAAACATTCTTTTTTCTCACCATTCCGCCATAAAAAAGTGCCAGTCCTGGAGTCATAATCATTACAAGAGCTGTTGAGATAAGCATCCACGAGGTATCTCCCGCATCAACCTTTGGCTCCTCTGCAAAACTTTTGACTACCAGGATCAACAAAAATACTAATGATAAACCGATTTTTTTCATAATCTTATCCTCTTCTGTTTTTAACTATATTTCTGCAACTAAAATGCCAAAAAATTGTTTATTTTTTAATCATAAATGCCATAAAAGTAAGCAATAAAGATTTGCTAAGGCAAAATTGATAAAAAAATATACAAAATTGTTAAAATGCTTGACAGTGAACATATGTTCACCTAAAATATAATCAGGATGGGAAGGGATAATAATCTTAAAAAACGGGCAGAGCTACTTTTCAGCTTTTTTAAGGATAAAGGCAGGATGCCCTCCTTCTCGGAGATGGCAGAGCTTTTCAATGTGCGATCAAAAAATGCAGTTCATAAGATTGTAAAAAGGCTTGAGGCACAGAAAATAGTTGAACGGGATGAAAAGGGTCGCCTGTTAGTTAAGGGCACATATAGAGACATAAAACTTCTGGGTGTGGTGGAAGCAGGATTTCCAAGCCCTGCAGAAGAGGAGCTTCTGGACAAGATCTCTCTTGATGAGTTCCTGATTATAAACAAAAATGCCACTTTCATGCTTAAAGTGTCAGGAGATTCAATGATAGAGGCTGGTATTTTACCTGGAGATCTGGTTATGGTAGACAGAAGCCTGATACCTAAAAATGGTGACATTGTAATAGCAGAGGTAGATGGAGCATGGACTATGAAATACTTTTACAAAAAGGGAGCGCGAGTATTTTTAAAGCCCGCAAATAAAAAATACAGTGTCATTGAGCCTAAAAAAGAGCTATCTGTGGCTGGCGTTGTGATTTCAGTAATAAGAAAGCTAAGAGGCTAACATGAGTGTGCTTAATATCCATTCATGGGATAGAGCCATTCTTCATCTTGACGCGGATGCCTTTTTTGCCAGCTGTGAGGAGGCAAAGCATCCTGCCTTAAAGGGTAAAGTAGTGGTGGTCGGACTGGATAGAGGTATCGTCACTGCTGTGAACTATTTAGGAAAGTCCATTGGAATTAAAAGAGGCATGAGAATATTTGAGGTAAAAAAAATCTCAAAAGATGCAGTAATACTCCCCTCTGACTACGAGACATACAGTCTGGTATCTACCAGGATGTTCGACATACTAAGAAGCTTCTCCCCCGATGTGGAGGAGTATTCCATAGACGAAGCCTTTGTTGATCTCACAGGGCTTAGAAGATACTACCACTCATCCTATGAGGAAATTGCAAAGAACATTCAGAATAAAATATTAAAGGAGCTGAACATATCCGTATCGCTGGGGATCAGTCTTTCTAAAGTGCTTGCCAAGATAGCCTCAAAGCATAAAAAACCAGGCGGGATTACCATTATAAAAGGCAAAGATATACACAGATTTCTTGCTTCCTTAGCCATAGAAGACGTATGGGGCATAGGAAAAAATACCGCTGCTCTGCTTAATAAGTTTGGTATAAAAACAGCTCTTGACTTTGCTAAAAAACCGGAAGAGTTTATAAAGAAGCATCTCTCCAAACCCTACTACGAGATCTGGCAGGAGCTTCAGGGTAAATGTGTCCTGCCTGTTATATCTACGCCTAAAAACACATACAAATCCATAAGCAAAACAAGGACCTTTGATAAGCCCACAGATGATAAACTTTTTGTACACAGCGAGCTATATCAAAATCTGGAGAGTGCCTGTTTTAAGGCACTGAGATACCATCTCTGTGCAAAAAAGATTATCCTTTTTCTCAAAGGAAATGACTTTAAAAGCAGGGCAGTTGAGCTTACCCTTTCTAAAGCCACATCTTATCCTCTGGAAATATCAACTCTGGCAGAAGAGGCTTTTAATGAGATATTTAACAGTAAAGAGCTTTACAGACAGACCGGTGTGATTCTGACAGAGCTTATCTCTAATACACATATACAGAGAAGCCTCTTTGATGACCCCATAAAGATAGAAAAGATGGAAAGGCTATATGAAGCTGTGGATAACATAATTTACAAATACGGTAGAGCCAGTCTATTTCATGCATCTACTATCCCCGCAAAAAAAGATCGACTTAAAGCTAAAACAGCGCAAAGTCCGCTAAACATCGGTTTGGTAAACATTAAAATCTGATTAAAAGACTTTAAGGAGTTTAGCCTCATTAGATGGCATGCCTTTGAATTTCTGTTTCCATCTGTCGAAGGTACTTCTTGATATAGAATATTTACGACATACCTCAGCTATAGAAGAGCCTGGAAGTTCTGCTTCTGAAAAGAACTGTATAATCTTTTCAACAGGATACTTTGACTGTTTCATAGTTAACACCCCCTTTAGTAATTATATTCGTCTTTTTGTTCCCAAAATAGGGAATAGATCAGTTCGTCTCTATTCTTATAGCCTAATGGCTGTTTTTTTATTATAATACTTCCCATGATTCTTCTTAGTAATGACGACGGTATTCATTCAGAGGGGCTTATTAGCCTCTATGAGACCCTTTCAAAAGAATTCGAGGTGGTAGTTGTCGCACCTGATAGGGAAAGAAGTGCCATAAGCAGAGCCCTTACTCTTTTCAGACCCATTAGAGCCATGGAGATTAAAAAAAATTTTATAAGTGTAGACGGCACTCCAACAGACTGTGTTAATCTTGCTGTTAACAAACTTTTTAAAGGTAAAATCAGAATGGTAGTATCAGGAATAAACAAGGGAGGGAATTTGGGAGAAGATATAACCTACTCAGGAACAGTCTCAGCAGCCATGGAAGGGCTTCTTTTAGGAGTTCCTTCTATTGCAGTATCCCTTGTGGCACGAGAAAATTTTATTTTTGAAACTCCATGCCAGATAGCTCTTAAGATTGTAAAAAAAGTTTTAAAGCTGGGACTTCCATTTGATACTCTATTAAATATCAATGTGCCCAATATTCTATTATCAGAGCTTAAGGGAATGAAAGTAACCAGGATGGGCAAAAAAAGATACTCCGATGATATTGTGGAAAAAAAAGATCCAAGGGGAAGAAAATACTACTGGCTCGCCGCAGAAGAGGTTGGATTTGAAAGATTTGGCAACAGTGATATAGAAGCGGTAAGAGATGGCTATGCCTCAATTACACCCATTCATTTAGACCTTACAAATTATGCAGCAATGGAGATCTGCGAGAGAGATTTTATATAGTTAGCTATTTCGAAGTAGAGATAGTTAAAAATAGCTTAAAAAAGTCATCTATAACCATATCAACTATCAGCGGAAAGTTAAAAAGTGAACGGTCTTTAGAAGCCGTACTCAGCCAATCTGGCGGCTTTGAAAACAGACCGTCAAATTTTTTGCTTATTTTGTCTGCTACCCCAAGAGCTATGGCATAGGGAAGTATCTCATTAAAATATTCGGGATTTTTGGAAATCATTTTTTCAATTCTGGGGCGCTCAACCTTTTCAAGAAAATCCTTGAACCCAATAAGTATCTCATACATGTTCTTGCCGTAGGAGCTCTTCTTCGGCATAATTAAGGAAAACAGGAATAAAACTGCCGATGAAAATGAGAGAGAGATACCCCAATCCCATTGCTTAAAAAATAAAAAGCCCACAGCCATTGAAAAAACAGCCAGGCTTAAATATTTAAATACTTTTCCTATCTCTCTTGATCCTTTGCGATAAAGATCCATGCTGTGAATATAATTTTCCAGCTCTTTTCTTGCTTGCTCCATAACCTGATAAAAATTGTCTTTAAGACTGCTTAATCTTATTACCTTAACATTATAGGGAAAAAGACCATTAAAAATAATCCATTCAAATGGTTTAGCAGAAAGCGGAAGCAGCTTCTCTCTTTTGATAATATAATCTTTGCTTTTAAAAATGATAGAGAGGGGGTCATCTACCTCTTCTATGGATATAATACCCTCCTTTGCCCAGTAAAAGATTAATGATATTAGATCTCTGTTGTCTGCCCTGTCGTTAAAAAGATAGCCTGCAATGGCTGGATTTAGATCCTTGGGCGGCTTATAATGAATTACTCTCGCAGTAGTCTCATCTTTTCCAAAAAACCACCAGATTATAAAGGCAGTTAGAAAAACAAAGAGCGGAATGAGATAAACCTTTTTCTCTTTTAGATAAAGCTCTATCTCAGTTAACCTGCCTGGTTTTATCAAGCCGACGGGTAGATTAAGGTAAAAATCAATAACCCCATCTTTTGGGATAGGTTTTTCAACTTTTCCATAAATATAGCCTCTATCTATGGAGACATTTAAAAGCTCTTTTGACACCTCCCGATCATTTAACATTAATAACAGATCTTCTTCCTTAGCTATAAAGTTATCGGGCAAAAAAATAAAAAAAGTAATCCGATCGATAGAACTGTCATAATGGTATGCCCTTATGGTGAAGTAAAGGTTTAAGAAATCTTTGAGATCTATAATTGTGCCATAAATTTTATAGTGAAATCTTACCTTCACGTCACCTAAAAAACCCTCTTGCCCGCTTCTTATTAGGATAATCTTATAGAATTCGCCTTTCTGAATAGTATATTTGTGTCCTAACACCTCTATGTCATATAAAAAAATCCTGAAACTTTTTCCTTTAAGATCCTTTGCTATTAAAGGAATTATTCTTTTTATCTCGGTAACCTTTTGTGGAAAACTGTAAGTAACATCTTCTTTTATGTAAATTTCAGCGTTTTTCTTTACTGAGATGTCAATGTTACATTCTTTGACTGAATAGATAGCTGGATAACAAATGGCAGGAAAAAGGATAAAAAAGAAGACCAGAAGCCTTTTCATAGAGGTTAAAAAGAGATCTTTACATTCTCTCTCTCCCCCTCTCTAATTTCAAAAAACTCCCTTTTTTTGAACACAAAAAGGGCAGCAAGAATGTTTGAAGGAAACGCCTCGCAAAGTATATTAAAGTCTCTAACCTCCGCATTGTAATATCGGCGAGCCTGTAAAATATTTTCCTCTATCTCAGTTAGTGTTCTCTGAAGCTCGAGAAAATTCTGATTTGCTTTAAGATCTGGATAGCTTTCGGAAAGGGCAAACAAATTTTTCAATGTTTCAGTAAGTAAATTTTCTGCCTGTGCTTTCTCTTTCATTGTTCTGGCATTCTGAGTCAGATTTCTTGCCTGTATGACCCTTTCAAGGGTCTCTTTCTCATGAGCCGCATAGCCTTTTACAATTTCCACGAGATTGGGTATCAGATCATATCTTCTTTTTATCTGAATATCAATACTGCTTAAAGCCTCATCTATGTGATTTCTAAGGCTAACAAACCTGTTGTAGAGATAAACAAAGTAAAAAATAGTCAGAATAACAATAAAAAATACCAGATAGAAAAAAATCATATATCCTCCCCATGTCTATGCTATTAAGCCTAAGAAGTCAGTTTATCTCAGCCAACAGATTCAAAAACACTCTGGATTTTTCATTAATAGCAAATTTAAGTGTTGAGAGACAGCCAAATAACTATACCTCTACTATATTATCCCCTTCTCCTTGCACATTTTGAAAAAATTTGTAACAGATCTATCGTAGGTTTTTTCATACTTTGCATCAAAAAAGCAGGCAGGTAGCTGATTGTTTTTCCTGTGATAGTGGAGACACTGACAGCAGTTATATTTTCTTGAGCATGGCTCATATGAACAGTTACAGTTTTTTTTGTTAATCTCGGTCTGACACTCCATCAAAAACCTCCTTATTTAAGTATTATCTCAAAAATTTTATATGCAAGCTCTTCTTTACTCATTAATGGAAGTTTTTCTATTATTTTCTTACCAATAATAGTTGCCCTGTTTGTATCAACCTGAAATCCTGATCCCTCTTCTCCAATCTGGTTTGCCACAATAAAATCGAGTTTCTTTTCCTTTAGCTTTTTTCTCGCATTTTCAATAAGATTTTCGGTCTCTGCAGCAAAACCAATAAGAAGACTCCCATCTTTTCTTTTACCAGCTATATCCTTTAAAATATCCACATTTTTTGTAACTTGAATTACCATATCTGCATCGGATTTTTTTATCTTCTGCTCCGCTCTTTTAACAGGTCTATAATCAGCAACTGCCGCTGCCATTATAATAATATCAGAGCTTTTAATATCACTTAACACAGCTTTATGCATGTCTTTGGCAGACTTAGCATCAATTACGTTAACCCCATAGGGCTTTTTTAGAGATACAGGTCCTGATACAAGGGTTACATTAGCTCCAAGCCTTCTTCCAATCCTGGCAAGCCAGTAGCCCATCTTTCCGCTTGAGTAGTTTGATATAAATCTTACGGGATCTATCTCTTCAATAGTAGGACCTGCTGTAACAAGCACTTTTTTATTTAAGAGTGGCTTAGGTGATATAACCATTTTAATCTCTTCAAAAATATCCTCAATATCTGGCAGTTTGCCTTTACCATAGTCCCCACAGGCAAGAAGTCCCGTTTGGGGCTCCATAACTTGATAGAATTTCTTAATTTTATTAATATTTTCCTGTAAAATGGGGTTTTCCCACATGTTAACATTCATGGAAGGCACAAAAAGAACAGGTGCTTTGGTGGCGCAGATTGTGGTAGTTAAAAGATCGTCACAGATGCCGTTTGCTACCTTTGCAATGATATCTGCTGTAGCAGGTGCAACCACGATAAGATCTGCCCTCTGAGCCAGCGAGATATGCCCTATTTTAGGTTCAAAATCGATGGAAAACATATCCATGTAAACAGGATTGGAAGTAAGAGTCTGGACGGTCAGAGGGGTTATAAACTCCTTGCCCGCTCTGGTAAGTATGGCATCCACATTAACACCATCTTTTACAAGCAGTCTTATAAGCTCACATATTTTATAAGCTGCAATGCCACCAGCGATTCCTAATACTACGTTTTTTCCTTGAATATTCATTTAATCTCAATCCTCTTGTATATGAGTATCTCATAATTCATAAGGTCTACCACAAACTTTGCTTTACTTAGCTCAATCTCACAGAGAAGTGCCATATCAGGGTGCTCTTTAATCTGTATCTCCATGAGACCATGCTCCTCGATATAGTTTAGAAGCTCTCTTACCTCTGCAAGCTCAAGGTCAAGATCTGTAATAAGATTGTAAAACTTGTTATTATGATAGTAAGGAAAAATTTCATAATTTTCAAAATCCTTAACAGCCATTACTACTCAGCCCTCCAGCCATAATCACCAATAAGTTTGACAAATCTAACTCCACCATAGTTCTCTTTTTTTATACGCCCCTGATCTTTTGTAACCACAACCAGATCCTGAGAAAAAACATCACCCACTGGTATAACAAGTCTACCACCTTCTTTAAGCTGATCTATCAGAGGAGGAGGAATATCTGGTGCTGATGCGGTAACAATAATACCGTCATAGGGAGAAAACTCTTTCCATCCATATGTGCCATCGCCTACTTTTATACTGATATTATTATAACCCAGCATATCAAGCAGATCTCTTGCTCTTTTAGCCAGTGAAGGAATTCTCTCCACTGAATAGACCTTGTCTACAATCTCTGCTAATACTGCTGCCTGATAGCCGCTACCAGTACCTATCTCAAGTACCTTTTCTCCGCCTTTAAGCTTTAAAGCTTCGGTCATCAGGGCTACAATGTATGGCTGAGATATGGTCTGACCATCTTGAATCGGTAGGGGGTAATCCTCATATGCCCTGTGTTTTAGAGCATCTTCTACAAAAAGATGTCTTGGAACCTTTAGCATGGCTTGAATAACAAGCTGATTTGATACTCCACGGGATCTTATCTGCTCCCTTACCATCTTTTCTCTGCTATATTTATAGTCCATATCAAATCATTATATAGTTTATTTAAGTTTTTAATAATAAAAAAATCAACGGGGGCAGATCTTCTTAATTCTACTTTTCGATTCTTCCCAGTTGTCAAGGATATATTTAGCGCGTTGACTTTCGGTATAAAAATAATGATTTGTTATAAACATTTTCAAAACCTTATAATCACTCTCCTCCATATTCTCAAGTTTTACATAATCTAAGTTTAGCCTTTTATCAAGGTTCTTTGACTCATCAAGCACATAGATTACACCTCCAGTCATACCTGCTCCTATGTTTAAACCTACACCTCCTAAAACTATCACAATACCTCCTGTCATATACTCACACAGATGATGACCTGCCCCTTCTATTACTGCAACTGCACCGCTGTTTCTTACTGCAAACCGCTCACCTGCTCTGCCAGCAATATATAATTCTCCACCAGTAGCACCATATAATAAAGTATTCCCTGCCAGATAGTTTTTGTGGCTTTCTTCTAAATTCCTGCCTCTTATGACAATCTTTCCACCTGCCATACCTTTTCCCACATAATCATTAGCTTCTCCAATAAGCTCAATAAAAAGCCCCTTTGAATTAAAGGCGCCAAAACTCTGACCAGCCACACCTTCAAATCTTATCTTTATAAGATCTTCTTCAACATCCCTTCCCCTGTAATGATCTGCCATAAAATAATTAAGTTTTACTGGAACGCTTCTGTCTATATTCCTTATTTTGTAGCATCTAATTGCGGGCTTTTCTTCTTTTATACTTTCTAAAAGATCTTCACATATTCTATCATTCAAGTCATTATCCTTAGGTTCATTACGATAAACTTTACAGAATACATGAGTTTTTTCATTGTATTTTGCTATGAGCTCCTCAATATTTATCTTTTTTACAGCCTCCACATCTTCCCATTCTCTTCTTTTTAAAAAATAACCTTTACCCACAATATTAGCGAGACTTTTAGCACCAGCTTTTGAAAGCCATCCTCTAACATCTTCAGCAATAGTGTTAAATAGTAGCGTAAAGCCTTCTTTACTTCCCCTGAATCTTTTTCTTAAAGCCTCATCCTGAGTAGCTACACCAACTGAGCATGAATTTAAATGACATTTTCTATCCATAACACAGCCAACCGCAAGCATACATAAAGTACCGAAGGCGAACTCCTCTGCCCCCAAAAGGGCAAGTATAACTATATCTTTTCCTGTTTTAATCCCTCCGTCAACCCTTAAGGTAACTCTATCTCTTAAACCGTTTTCAATGAGACTGAGATGGGTCTCACAAAGCCCGAGTTCCAGATAGCTTCCTGCATTTTTTATGGAAACATAAGGAGAGGCGCCTGTTCCCCCATCAACTGCACTTATCTGAATATAATCTGCATGAGCCTTTGCTACGCCACAAGCTATCTGTCCTATCCCTTTTTCAGAAACCAGTTTTACCCCTATTCTTGCGCTCGGATTAATGTTTTTAAGGTCATTAATAAGTTGAGCAAGATCCTCAATAGAGTAAATATCATGATGGGGCGGTGGGGATATTAATGTTACACCCTTCTGGGAATGTCTCAGTTTTGATATATATGCATTTACCTTATTTCCTGGTAGCTGTCCACCCTCTCCAGGTTTTGCTCCCTGAGCGATCTTTATTTCAATCTCTTCTGCAGAGGCTAAATACTCTAAAGTAACACCAAATCTACCAGAAGCGACCTGCCTTATGGAGCTTCCCATACCTGTCCAGTACTTTTTCTCATCTTCACCACCCTCACCGCTGTTACATTTCATATTAACTAATCTTGCAGATTCATTAATGGTTGAATGAGCTTCAGGAGATAGAGCGCCTATTGACATGGCTGCGGTAGAAAATCTTTTTAATATCTCTTCTTTTTTCTCTACCTCATCAATAGGTATGGGCTTATCTTTTTTAATATCCAGCAGGTCTCTTATGAAGGTTGGATGCATATTATTTGCGGCATTAACATACTCTTCATAATATTTTTTATCAGCGGTTTTTAAAAATTTATGTAAAGATACAACAAGCTGCTGAGACCAGCCATGCCATTCACCATCCTTTTTAGATCTTAGATCTCCGCCAGGAGACGGATCTTTATGCTCCTTAAACGCCCTATCCACATAGTATCTATGGTTTTCGAAAAGTTTATATATATCCACTCCAGAGAGCGAGTAGTCTGTTTGAGGGAAATAGTTTTCAACAAATTCTTTATCAAGGAAGAGGGCATCAAAAAGCTGACTACCAATATAGGAAGACACACATGATATACCCATTTTTGAGATTATCTTTAAAATACCGTAATTTAAGGCTATTCTGAAAAGATATGGTTTTAGACCAAGGTTGTTAACTAACTCATAGGCAAGATAGGGATATATTAAGGATGCTCCATAGCCTAAAAGACATGAAATCTGATGGGAGTCTCTAACCTCTCCGCTTTCTAAGATTATATTTATCTTTGAGCTCAAATTCAGTTCTCTGGCAACCCTAATGGCAACCGATGTGGCAAGAAGAGCAGGAATATAGTAGAACCCATCTCTTAATCCCCTGTCACTTAACACAATTAAAGTTGCTCCCTTTAAAAGATGGGCTTTTAAATTTTCAGAAAAATCTGACAGAGCTTTTTTAAAATCTTTTCCATCCTTAAAAAGTGTTGATATGACGACGCTTTTTTCGTCAAAGTGTCTCAAAATCTGTTCAAACTCAGACTTGGATAAAACAGGAGAAGGCAGTGCAAGCTTTTCACAGTGCTTGGGGCTGTCATAGTCCAGTATACTTTCTCTCTCTCCCAGATAGACTGTGAGCGACATAACACCCTTCTCTCTAATGGGATCAATAGGCGGGTTTGTAACCTGAGCAAACTTTTGCTTAAAAAATCTGTAAATCAGTTGCGGATTTTTGCAAAGAGGTGGAACTGGTGTATCATCTCCCATAGAATAGATAAACTCCATCCCCTTTTCTGCTGCAAAAGGAATAATCTCTTCTATCTCTTCCCACGTATATGCAAAGGCAGTTTTCAGTTTATTCAAAAGATCTTCATCCATGTTCTCGCAAAACTCATTGGTTTCATTAAGTTTTTTAAATCCAACACAGATCTTTCTCTCAAAATCCTTTACTATGGCAAGCTCGTTAAAAATCTCCATCCTTGTTCTCAAAACTCCCTTGTCCAGTCTTAAAGATATGGTGTCACCTGAGTTTAATTTGCCATACCTGATTATTTTTGAGTCCAGATTTATCATCCCCGTTTCTGAACCAACCACAATTACCCCATCCTCATAAAGATTGTATCTAAGCGGTCTTAAACCGTTTCTATCCAGATGGGCACCTATCTCTTTGCCATCAGTAAATACTATAGCTGCTGGGCCATCCCACGGTTCGCACAAAAGCTCGTTATACTGAAACATCCCTTTTAGCTTATAATCTATAAAAGGCAGATTCTCCCATGCAGGCGGAATCAAAATATTTATTGCAAGCAGCGGGTTATAACCATTGGTAATCATCAGTTTGAAAACCTTATCCAGAGAAAGCGAGTCGCTCTCATTAAAGGATAATAAAGGCTTTATTCTTTTATAAATCTCTGGAAAATCTTTAATTGTTAACATCTCTTCGAGAGACATAAACTTCATTCTGTTACCTTTAATGGTATTTATCTCACCATTATGGGCGATGGAACTGAATGGTTGAGCAAGCTCCCACTTTGGAGAGGTGTTAGTTGAGTATCTCTGATGAAAGATGCAGTAAGATGTTTCAAAATCAGGATTTTTAAGATCTGGATAGAACATATCAAGATAGGGTGCAATGAGCATACCTTTATAAACAATATTATAGGTAGATATAGATACCAGATATAGCTTGTCAAAGCTTTTTTCTATTAACCTTCCAATGATAAAAAGTCTCTTTTCAGCCTCATCTTTATCAAAATTATGAGGAATTACTAACTGATATATATCTGGCATAGATTTTCTGGAGACTTCACCGAGAGCAGAAAGATTCACAGGTACATCTCTTCTAAAAACTCTGTCAAAGCCAAAGCTCTCAAAAATTGTAGCCAGTCTATTAAGCTCTAAATCCTGATAGGAAAAAACTGTAGCTACTGCTATATGTTTGTAATCTTTTTCTGGAAGACCCATTGATTCTAAATATGAGGCAAAAAACTGTTCAGGAATCTCAAAGAGAACTCCACATCCATCGCCTGTTTTTCCATCTGCACCAACCGCCCCCCTGTGGGTAAGATTTTTTACTGCCTCAATACCGAGTTTAAGAATCTGACAGCTTTTTATCCCTTTCAAGTTAGATACAAAACCAACCCCACAAGAAGATTTTTCCAGCATTGTTCCTCCTAAAAAATTAGCTAATACTTAATTTTACAGAAGAGATAAGATTAAATCAAAAAACCACTATTTTCAATAGATTGGAAAAATTTTCACATAAAAAGTACAGCCTGAGTTCAAAAATTTTTGTGCAATTTGACATTTTATACTTTGAAACTATAATTGAATTAGCGTTTAGCTGACTCCAAAGGGGGATATATTAAGACAAAGATACATATATTTGAGCTTTTTTTACAACAAAAGATAATGGCACAGGGCTCGGGCTTGCCACATGTTATGGCATAATAAAACAGCTAAACGGCTTTATCTACGCCTACTCAGAAAAAGGCAAAGGCTCAATGTTCAAGGTTTATCTACCCAAATCAAAAAAAATTAGTTTAGAAAAACCAGCTGGAGACCATGAAACAGCAATGGAATTGATTTTTAATCCCTCATACCTGTAAGCTGAAATCCTGCCCAGTAAAAAGGATGCGCATACTGTTTTTTCACCGCCAACTGGGCATCCCGCAGAGAATCACTTTTATTCATTTTTTTCAGATTAATATAAAGCTGCTTCATAAGTATAGAGGTCGCCAGGTCGTCAACAGTCCATAAACTTGCGATTATAGATCTGGCTCCCGCATAAAGAAAACCTCTCTGTAGCCCTATAACATCATCTCCAGAATTTATTTTCCCTAAAGCAGTTTCGCAGGCACTTAAAGTTACCAGATCCGCACTTAGATTTAGAGAATATAGCTCACTAACTTCAAGAAAACCATTGTTAAACTCATCCCTGGCAAAATAAAGCCCTGAACTCAAGGGATATCTTGAGTCAAAGGTTCCGTGAGTTGCAAGATGAATATTGCAGTAAGCAGAGGCATGTTTTTTAAACTCGGTCTCTGTAGCCTTCTTTCTTGTTAGAACCTTTGAATCTGAAAATTCTTTTGACACCTCCAGAGCCTCCTCACTGGCATACTGCAAATCATATTTAGAATCATCCAGATCAGGATTTCCAAATATTAAAATTGAATTGTTTTTATTACAACCTCCTGATTTCAAAAATTTCAAAACTGAAGCGCTCGGGAGGAAACTTAGACTATATATTTCTGCCAGATAGCCTTTCTCTGACTTTAATGCATTAAACGGCAGGTAATGAAGTATGCCATGAGGAACTATTATGACATTCTTTGTTTTAACAAACTCTTCCAATGGTTTAAAAATTTTTCTGTATATAAGCTCTGAATAATAGTCATATCTATTAGAGCTAAGGTTCATAATCTCTCTTCTGAAACTTTCAATATGATCAGATAAATTTTTACCATCCAGTCTCAAAACCTTTAGCTCCTGTCTGTTTAAGACAAAAGCATACAGATCATTATCAAAATAGTAATATTCTATTAAAGTCTCATCATCCTTGAGATAAGAGCGGATCTGATCGGTTGAAAGCCCCGATACAGTAATAAGATTTGATATCTCAGGGGATTTTCTGCTTATTCTGTCCTTTATCTTTATCCCCCTTAGTTTTAACTGATCTGTATCATCAGGTTTTATTATCTTATCAAGCGAGCTTGTTTCAAGTTCAGTATTGTTAAGTTCTTCAAGAGCTACCTTAATTTCTCCATCTCCTTTTGATATGTCCAGATCCTTTTTAGATGCAAGCAGATCAACAAGTGCCCTTGATTTTGATCTTTCCACATACTCATAGGCTTTTGAATATTCCTGATTTTCATAGAGTGTGGCAACCATCTCGTAATAAACATTTTGCTTGTCTCCTACAAAACCGATTTTGCTGGCTTCAGTGTTTATGGTAGAACGCTGAGATTCAAGGATACTGATTGAACTATCTAACAGAGAGATGGCATTTTTAGTGTCACCCTCTTTTTTATAAATTTTAGCTCTATCATATAAGAGTACCCAGTATATCTCACCATTATTTTTCGTCTGAGGCATATTAAGAAGCCTGTCATAACCTTCTTTAGCTTCCTGAATATATCCTTTTTCGTATAGGGCTTTATAGTTTATAAAATTAATAGGCAGTTCTACGAAGGCAAAGGCTTTTTCCTTAAGAGCTGGTATTGTCCCCAGCGAAAAGACCTCTACCAGGATGGACATATAATCTCCAAAATCTTTTTTTGAATCTATAACCTGATCAAATTTTTTCAATGCAATATAAGCCTTTTTGAGAGCCAACTTTTTCTCCTTATTTACAAAATATCCTCTGGTAAAGCCTACAAAAGCATCTTCCAGCTCCTTTAAATACCTGTTTGCATTATCATAATTATTCAAAAAGGCATAGGCAATTACAATCAGTCCAAGTGCCCTTATCCTTACAGCTCTATCCCAGTTATCCATCTTATCCACTAAATCCCAATCATTAGTTTCGGCCAACCTGAGAGCTGTTAAAGCTGAAGATAGTGCCTTTTCATAATCCGCAAGGTCTAAATATGCCTCAGCCCTCATAAGATGGGGCATTACTGTGAGGTCTTTAGGAGAAATCAATCCACTACCTAATGAAAATATGCCAAACTGATATTTATCTCCTTTACTGATTTTGTCTTCAAGACTATCGAGGCATTTCATTGTTTTGTTGTATTTTTTTAGCTTTAAATAGGTATGACATAACCAGATTAGATCCCCGCTTTTTGCCTTGTTATAATCTTTTATCTGTTCCTCTAAATACCGCTCTGCATCAAAATAATTTCCTCTTGAAGTGAGCATCTCACTTTTAACATGCACACCACAACTGGCGGCTACCAAACCCAGCAAAAAAATAAAAATAAATTTAAACATTTTTTGCATTGTTTATATCCAATTTAAATTAAATCACAAACTATTCGGAAAATCTATTAAAAATAAGAACTGATCTGATGGGAAGGAGTAATGTGTTTTATTTTTTAGAAAAATTATGACTGTTAAAAAAAGGGAGGATCTGATCCTCCCTTTTAGATGGTTGAGTTTATTAAACAGATCTGTTTTACGATTCCTGTTTTACCGCATCCAGTAATGCTGGCTCCTCCTGGGTCTGAGGAATAAAGATTGTGGATCTCTCAGGAGCCTTAGTTGCAAAGGTAAGCACAGCCGCAAATACCAGAAGGGCTGAAGATATCATATATGCCGTGTTGTAATTGCCTGTAGCATCAGCTATTTTCCCCGCCAGTATGGGACCTAAAACACCACCTACACCCCATGCAGTAAATACTATACCGTAGTTCAACCCCAAATTTTTTGATCCCCAGTAGTCAGAGGTAATGGAGGGGAATACGGACAAACAAGCACCATAGCAGAAACCTACTGTGGCAGACCCAATTATAAACTGAGTTATTGTGGATAATGAGGAGAAGAAAAACATTATTACTGCTTGAACCAGACAAACTATAAAAAGTGTTTTCACCCTTCCGATATAATCAGATACTACTCCAGCAATAAGCCTTCCTGAAGCATTAAATACGGCAAGAAGCGCTACAAATAAAAACCCAATTTTAATGGCATTATTTGACTGCAATGCAACAATCTTTGCCAGATGACCAATTATCATAAGACCTGCAGTTGCTGCACAGGCATATTCAATCCAGAGTAAATAAAAGGTAGGAGTTTTTAGCATATCTCTATAAGTATAATCCAACCGGAAACCTGTGTTTGCTTTCGTGTTCAGGCTTTTTGCTACCTCTTTCGGATTTTTAATGAGCAGACAGAGCATGGTGGCAATTGCGAGAAAAGATAGCCCAAGAATCTTAAAGGAGCTGTTGATGCCATATTCAGAAAGCAGATATTTACTGAGCGGTGCTATGTAAACCGGTGCCAGACCAAACCCACTTACTACTATGCCTGTTATCAGTCCCTTTTTTTCAGGCGGGAACCATTTTACCGCAGCTGGAGTTGCAGCTGCATAGCCAAGCCCAAAACCAGTGCCTGCAAGGATGCCAAAGCCTATTATTGCAGGAATGATGTTATCTGGAGTTGCAAATCCCGTAATAAAAAGCCCTAACCCTGTAAATATGGCGCCAAGAGTGGCAACTATTCTTGGACCGAATTTATCCTGCAGTCTGCCTGCTGGAACCATCATTAAGGCAAAACAGGCAATGGCTACCGTGTAGGGAAGAGCTGAATCTGTTTTAGACCAGCCAAATCCCCCCCTGTCAACAGCTTCAGAAAGCTGTTTTCCAAATACACTCCATGCATATAATACGCCCAAAGCCAGATTAAGCCCCATACCTGCAAATACTACAACCCAACCTTTGTTTTTCATTATACTTTCCCTCCTAAAATATTCTTAATAGATTCTGAAACTTTTCTATTATGTATGGAAACTTCTTATCGGACTCCCCAATCAGTTCCTGATATCTGTTACAGCTATCAAAGGACATAATGCAGCTCTTCACAATCTTCTCGGCTTCTTTTTCTGAGATATACCCGCATCCAAGATTGCATATTGATTCTTTAACTCCAAAAAATGGACATATATAAGCTCGATTCATTTCTTCCTCCTTAGCAACCCATCTTTTACAATTCATGTGCCATGCTATTTACTTCTGATAATTTATAATTATTTCAGTGAATTATTAACAAAAGGGGGAAAAATATTTTAATATTTTTCGCAGATCTGCTAAGGGTGGATACAATAGAGATTTATAATTTTTTTAAAGATAGCAATAACTGCTTATAATGATCTATTAGAAGTTTATATGCAGATGAGATTATAAAATGCGGAGATTTTTGCATGTATGCGAGTAATATTAAAAATCCTTTCTTAAACCATACTTTTTTATCTTTCTGTAAATGGTAGCTATGTTTATCCCTGCGGTGTTTGCAGCCCTTTCAACATCCCATCCCGTATTTTTTAGAAGCTTTAAGAAATACTCTTTTTCAAAATTTTCGAGAGCCCTGACGTATTCTCCTTCCACTCCTGGCTGGAAAATATCATCGGCACCCTCAAACTCTACAAACTGGCTTAAAATATCTCTGCCAACCAGCCCACCTTCTGTAGATAAGGCAAGAGCAGCCTCTATGATGTTTTTTAGCTCTCTTACGTTGCCCGCCCAATCATAGTTTATTAGCAAAGCCATTGCATCACTGCTCAATCCAGTAAAACCAGTACCATATTTCTTGTTATATTCCTTTATAAAATGAGATACAAGAAAGGGTATATCCTCCCTCCTTTCCCTGAGTGGAGGGATGTTTAATGTGATGCCATTTAGTCTATAGTAAAGGTCTTCACGGAATTTTCCTTCCTTGATGCTATCTTTTAGATTAACATTTGTGGCAGATATGACTCGCACATCTATCTTAATATGTTTTGTATCTCCTACCCTTCTTATCTCCTTCTCCTGAAGAATTCTAAGAAGCTGTTTCTGACTTTCTATGCTAAGATTGCCTATCTCATCAAGAAATATAGTTCCCTGATCTGCCTCCTCAAAGAGCCCCTTCCTGTCCTCCATAGCGCCAGTAAAGGCTCCCTTCTTATGACCAAAAAGCTCGCTTTCTACAAGATTCTGAGGAATTGCTCCGCAGTTAACCGCTACAAAAGGTTTATCTTTTCTCTTTGAGTTGTAATGAATTGCCTTTGCAACAAGCTCCTTACCCGTACCTGACTCGCCTGTGATTAACACTGGAATATCTGTTAGAGAAACCCTTTTTACCTTCTCTATAAGCTCCAGTATCTTTTTAGACGAACCGATAATATTGTCAAAATTAAACCTTCCAGAAAGCTCCTCTTTAAGCTTTATATTCTCCTTAAGAATCATGCTGTTTTTAAGAGCGTTTTTTACTCTCAAAACAAGCTCAGGTGATTCAAAGGGCTTAAGTATTATATCCTCAGCGCCAAGTCTTAATGCCTGAATTGAAATATCAATTGTTGCATGGGCAGTTATCAGTATCACAGGTATGGTAGGGTTAATCTGCTTTACATGCTGAAGCACCTCGATACCGTCCATCTCGGGCATTTTTACATCTGTTATAACAAGAGATGGTATTATTTGTTTAAGATCTTCGAGACCTTTTACCGGGTTATTAAAAGAGGAGACACTATACCCTTCGTCTTCAAGAATGGCTTTCATAAGCCTTAAAAGTCCTTCATCATTATCAATAATAACTATTCTGTTCATGTAATGCTAACTGGTAATGTGATAACAAATCTTGTTCCAACGTTAGGTTTACTTTCAACACTTATATTTCCCAGATGCTGCTTAACTATCTGCCTGACTATGGCAAGACCAAGCCCCGTGCCTTTTACTTTAGTTGAAAAGAAGGGCTCAAATATCTTTTTAATATTTTCTTCAGGAATTCCCTGTCCGTTATCTTCAAAGATTATATTTACAAAACCTTCTGTAACTTTTTCAGTTTTAACTCTGATGATACCTTCACCCCCTATAGCCTCAGCACTGTTTAAAATCATGTTTAACGCAACCTGCCTTATCTGATCAGGATCAACAAATATCTGCGGTAAATTATCAGCAAGCTCCTTCTTAATCTCAATATTTTTCAGTTCTGGATGATTGGATACAAAACTAATAATCTCTGTCAGGAGCTCGTTAATGCTAACCAGCTTAACATCTGGCTTTGGAATCCTTGCAAAGTTGAGAAAATTTTCTACTATCTTTTTACATCTCTGACACTCGCCTTTCATCTCTTTAAGATAATTGTAGAGTTTATCGTCGGGAGTTAGCTTGCCTTCCATAAAGCTTAGATAGCCAAGAATTACACCAAGTGGATTATTAATCTCATGAGCAACTGAAGAGGCAAGAACCCCAAGTGAAGCCAGCTTTGTCTGCTCGTTCAGTGTCTTTTCCAGCTCTTTCTGTTTAGCCAGAATATCCATCATCCTATTAATGTTATCAGCAAGTTCAGCAAGTTCGTCTCCGCTGTCAATATAGACCTTGTTTTCCAGATTACCCTTTTTGACATCTCTTACTGCATCTATAATTCTTGAAATAGGCTGAGTCAGTCTATCTGAAACATATACGCTTAAGGCGAAACCAAGTATAAGAAATACCAGAAGAATAAGTATCATATTGGTCAACACATACTGTTTAATTCTGTTTGCCTCGCTGTAAAACTCGTTCTCATAAGAGCCAGCGGCTACAATCCAGTTATAGGGCTCAAAATGAAGATATCTTACAATCTTATATCTTGCCTCTGTCTCCTCAGGATTTTTCCATGGATATCGTATCCAGCCATTTTTCTTTTCAATCATCTCCTGAATAAAGTATTTTCCTTCAATGTCCTGAGAGTCATATATATTTTCACCTTCTCTTGCAGGATGAACAACCAGATTCCCTTGAAGATCAATAATATATATGTAACCCGTATCACCAACCTTTTTACTTTTAATAATTCTCTTCAGGTCATCAAAAGCCTTCTTTTCAAACTCGTAAGATATCTTGTCTTCCAGATAGCTTCCTACTCCTATAATCCAATCCCATTCTTTAAAATATATAAATGCAACCAGTTTGTTACGTGCTTCCTTTTCTCCAAGCTTTTCGTTCTTCCATGGATAAACGATATACTGAATCTCTTTAAACTTTGATGACCTTGCCCTTGATATGATTTCCCTGATAAAATATCTTCCCTTATCATCTCTTTCGTTTATAATATTCTCACCTTCCTTTGCCACGTGACTTATCAGAAACCCCTTGCTGTCAATTACATATATATATCCGCCCTCTCCTATGGAGATATTTTTTAAAGCCCTTTTAGCCTCAGACCTGGCAGATTCAATGGATAACTTGTTTTCTTTATACTGTTTATAATAGCTTTCTATAACGTTATAGGATAGTTTAGCTATGGAGGAGAGATCCTTTTTCAGATAGGTAATCTTCTCTTCACGGTAAACATGAAACTGATTGTAATGGGAGTTTAAAAGATCTCTTGTAAACTCGGCAATATGGTTAAGATCCTGCTCACTAACTCTGGTAATGCTTTTATAAGCCTTACTGGTAGCAATATAGCCGATTATAAGACTAACAAGGATTATGGGGATAATAGAAAGAGGTAGAACAATGGTCAGAATTTTCCATTTAATCTTTAGCTCTTTAAAAAACTGCAACACCTTCCCCCAAAAAAGGCGGTATCTCCGCCATAAAAAAAGCTTAAAAAAATTTTCAAAATGCTTGAAATATTATAATAGTCTGATAAAAAAAGATAAAGCCATTAATTTTGTAAAACTAATTATGATTCTATTATACTCAATAATCCTAACATCAATTTGTCCTTCAGATTGTAAAATAAAAATTTCTAATTAACCAGATTTTTTTAAACTGCCAACAGCTTCAAATCTTAACAATTTATAATCTTTATCTACTTGTTGTCTCCAATAATCTTGATATAATCATATATTGAAAATAATATTTAAGGAGACATATATGAGAGGTCCATTAAAGATTGGAGAATTTGAGCTTTTCTGGCTTAACGGCGGAGTGTTTGAGCTTGACGGAGGTGCCATGTTTGGCGTGGTTCCCAAGGTACTTTGGTCAAAAAAATATCCATCCGATGCTGAAAACTATATCCCGATGGTAACTTGGCCTATACTCATTAAAACAAAAGAAGATTTAATATTAATAGAAACAGGGCTCGGAAATAAACTTACAGACAAACAGAAGGCTATTTACCATGTAAAAGAAGACTGGCAGATACCAGAAGAGCTTGGAAAGCTTGGATTTACTACAGCAGATATAAATTATGTGATTCTTACTCATTTTGACTTTGATCATGCAGGCGGCGCAATTATGAAAAATAAAGACGGGGAGATTGAGATTACATTTACCAATGCAAAATATGTGATTCAGGCTAAGGAATGGCATGATGTTTTAAATCCCAATAACCGTTCTATCAATACTTACTGGACAATTAATAACGAAAAGCTAAGAGAAAGTAGTAACCTTCTGCTAATTGATGGTCAGCATGAGATTGTAAAGGGGGTAAAAGCTGTATTTACAGGTGGACATAACGGCGGGCACCAGATTGTTATAATTGAATCCAGAGGAGAGATGGCTATTCATTTTGGAGATCTTATGCCCATGCATTCCCATTATAACCCCCTGTGGGTAATGGCTTACGATAACTTTCCTATGGAATCTATAAAGCAGAAGGAGATCTGGGAAAAGTTCGCTCAAGAACACAATGCCTGGCTTACTTTTTACCACGATCCGTTTGTATTGGCAGCTAAATTTGACGAGAAAGGAAATATAATAGAGAAATTTTAAGAAATGGTCGGGATGGCGGGATTTGAACCCACGACCACACGCACCCCAAGCGTGTGCGCTACCAGGCTGCGCTACATCCCGAGCAATTGTTTATTCTAACAGATTTCTTATGATTTGCAAGTTTCTTTTTAAATCTATCAAAAAAAGTTTCATTTTATCTTCCTTTGAAATGCCTTCTTTACCTATTTTGCTTTTAACAGCCTCCAGCTTGTATCCCTTATCCAGTAGATTTTTTATCTCAATTATTTTATCCAGCGTTTGTCTCGAATAAAGCCGCTGATTTTTAAGAGATCTTTCAGGCTTTATATCCTTGATCTCCTTTTCCCAGTACCTTAAGACATGAGGCTTTACATTTGCAAGCTTACAAACCTCACCAATCTTAAAGTATTTTTTCTCAATCATTGTTTATTTTATAATATTATTTCACCTGTTTTTTCAGTTCTTTCCTCAGGTTTGTTGCAGGCTTGAATATCACGGTCGTTCTTTTCTTAATCACGTACTCTTCTTTGGTCTTTGGATTTCTGCCTATCCTTTCTCCCTTTTCTCTAACGACAAAATTTCCAAAATTAGTTATTTTAACGCTTTCACCTTTTAAAAGTGTTTTCTTAATTATTTCAAAGGTCTGGTCAATGAGAGCCATCGCATCTCTTCTTGAATAACCAAGCTCTTCCATCATATACCTGATTAAATCCTGCTTTGTCATACAAAACCTCTCCTCTTGTAAATTATTTTGGAAAATCAACTGCCAGCTCTTTAATCAGATTTTCCGCAATCTGCTGGTTCTCCCTGTTTACCTCTTCGTCGTTTAGTGTCCTATCCATGGACTGGAAAATCAGCTTAAAAGTAAGACTTTTTCTTCCTGCCCCGATCTTTTCTCCCTTAAACATATCTGTAAGTCTAACATTTTTCAGCAGCTCCGTACCTGAAGCAAAGATAACACTAAAAATCCTTGCTACGGGTAGATCTTCATTTACTATCACCGTTATATCCCTATCAACACTGGGAAATTTTGAAAAACCGTAATAATAGCTTCTTCTGTTGAAATAAAGAGATTTAATAAGGTCATAGTCCAGCTCTGCCAGATAGATGTCTCTCCTGAACTCATAGTTTTCTGAAACATCAGGATGCAGAAGTCCTAAAAAACCAGCATTCTTGTTATCAATAAAGATCTCACAGGAAGAAGCAGGGTTTAAGAAGGGATAATTTTCAGCACTAACTGGCTTTACTTCAATGGGCACATTGGTAAGGTCATCAATAACAGACTCAATTATCCCCTTAGTATTAAAAAAATCATAGGGTTCTTCTGTGGTATACCATGATTTTTCATAAAGATTTCCAGAAAAGGCAAGAGATATGAGCTTTATCTCTTCGGGTTTATTTTTTGATTCATCTTTTTTTAGAAAATATTTTTTCCCCACTTCAAAAATAAAAAAGTCAAAGTTGTTTCTTTTGTGATTGGTCTCCACAACAGAAAGTAATGAAGGAACAGATGACGGTCTCATTACTGTTAGTTCATCGGTTAAAGGATTTTTAATATATACAAGCCTGTCTGCATATAAATCAGATAATCTTGATTTTTCCAGCTCTTTTTGTCTGATAAAGCTGTAGTTTATTACCTCAAAACCTCCAAAATTAACAAACTTTGCCCTTAATTTTTCAGCAAAATCATTGTTGTTTCTTCTGACGCCTTTAATCTTTACAGATGGAAGGGTTGGCGGAATCTCCTCATAAAAGCCAAGTCTGGCAATCTCTTCATATACATCCTCTTCAATGGTCACATCAGGTCTATAAGAAGGCACAATTATGTCCCACTCAAAGCTCTTTTTTGTAATCTCAAAACCTAGAGATAGAAGTCTTTCCTCTGCCCTTTTCATTATATCCTTAGCACCCAGATAGACAGAACATCTTTCGGGGAAAAATTTAATATTTGTTCTGCGGTGTTTTTTAGGATAGCAGTCAACAATAGTATTCTCAAATCTCCCCCCACAAACGGAATGCATTAGTGAAGATGCCTTAAACGCCGCATTGGGCACCCCTGATATATCAACACCTCTTTCAAATCTGTACGATGCTTCCGAGGGAATGCTAAGGCGTTTGGCAGTTTTTCTTATAGAAGGCGGATAAAAATATGCGCTTTCCAGCAATATGGTTTTTGTTTTTTCTGTGACCTCCGTATTAAGCCCCCCCATAACTCCTGCTATGGCAATTGCTCTCTCTGAATCGGCAATAACAAGATCATCAGGTATAAGCTCTCTTTCTTTACCATCCAGTGTTATTATGGTTTCTCCAGGCTTTGCCTTTCTAACAATAATTTTTTTATCCCTAATTTTCTCATAATCAAAGGCATGAAGCGGCTGCCCTGTATCCAGCATCACATAATTTGTAATATCTACTATATTACTTATAGACCTCATCCCGCATGCAAAAAGCCTTATCTTCATATAATCGGGGGCATCTCCAATTCCTGCGTTTCTAATAAGCATCGCCGTGTATCTGGGACAGAGATCTGGATCATAAATCTCTATGTCAACAAAGTCAGCCTTTTCTACAAGATTAAAGACACTGCTCTCATACTGTAGGGGTTTTCTTGTTATGGCAGAAACCTCTCTTGCAATACCCAGATGAGACAGGCAGTCTCCTCTGTTAGGTGTAACGTTTATGTTCAAAACCAGATCATCAAGATCTCTGTATGCTTCTTCCCATATTTTTTCGCCCACATTTACTTTATCATTCAAAACAATTATACCAGTGGAGCTGGCAGTAAAACCAAGATCCTTTTCAGAACAGAGCATTCCATATGACTCAACATCTCTTATAACGGTTTTTTCAATATTTCCGGTTACAAGCTTAGCTCCTGGAAGCGCAACCACCACCTTCTGTCCCTTAGCCACATTTGGAGCCCCACAGACTATGTTGAGTAGATTTTCACCTATTGAAACTTTACATACTTTCAGCTTATCAGCCTTTGGATGATCGGATACTTCTGTTACCAGACCAACTACGCAATCATTGAAAGATTGTTTTAGATCAATAATCTCTTCTACCTCAAATCCAGCCATGGTAAGCTTAAAAGCCAGTTCAGACGGACTTTCTTCTATAAGAATAAAATCTTTTAACCATTTAAGGGAAATAAGCATTACAACTGCTCCAGAAAACTGATGTTTCCTTCGTAAAAAAGCCTTATATCATCTATGGCATATTTAAGCATGGTAAGCCTTTCCACACCCAGCCCGAATGCAAATCCGGAGAATAAACTATTGTCATAACCAACCACACTAAATAAATAGGGATGTATCATACCACAGCCAAGCACCTCAAGCCAGCCTGTCTGCTTACAGATCCTGCAACCCTTCCCTTCACAGACAACACATTCAATATCTACCTCAGCACTGGGCTCTGTAAAAGGAAAATAGCTTGGTCTGAACCTTACATTTTTTTCACTACCAAAAAAGCCGTGAAGAAACTCCGTAAGTACCCCCTTTAGATGTG
Organism: bacterium; assembly: GCA_041640455.1. GTDB lineage: Bacteria > CALINM01 > CALINM01 > CALINM01 > CALINM01 > JAOAGA01. The sequence goes on along the minus strand of JBEQAF010000018.1, from coordinate 1,112 downwards.
AAAAACTTACATTTTTGTCCACCATAAAGCCTTCTATCTGATGAAACATAGGGCTGTGAGTAACATCTGAGTCTCTTCTGTAAACCTTGCCAGGACAGACGATCATAAGAGGTGGTTTTTTTTTCTCCATAACCCTTATCTGAACTGGCGATGTATGAGTTCTCAAGAGCATACTTTCATCTATATAGAATGTATCCTGCATATCTCTTGCAGGGTGCTCCTTAGGGATATTTAAAGCCTCAAAGTTGTAATAGTCAAGCTCAATTTCAGGACCTTCTTCTACCTCAAAGCCAAGACTCTGAAAGATATCGAGTATCTCATGGGTAACTCGAGTCAACGGATGAACTCTACCCGTTTTAAAAAACCGTTTCCCGGGCAGAGTAATATCAACCTTTTTTTCAAGTAATCTTTTTGTCTTCTGCTCAGCCTTAATCTGACTGAGCTTATCTTCAAAAAGCTCTTCTAACTGAACTTTAAGATCATTAATTCTTGCGCCAAACTCTTTTCTTTCTTCTATTGAAAGCTGAGGCAGATGTTTAAGGAGTTCCTGTACCCTCCCCTTCTTGCCTAAAAAATGAGCCTTTTTGTCTGCCCATTCTTTTTCGGTTGTAATCTCTTTCAGAGATGATATGGCTTCCTTTTTAATTTCTTCAAGAGCTTCTTTGCTTAGCATACCGATCTGACTATGGTCTCCAATGCCTTTGGATCAGTCACTGCCAGCTCAGCCAGTATTTTTCTGTCAATGGCAATATCAGCCTTGTTAAGCCTATTTATAAGCTTGCTATAAGACAACCCCAGCGTCCTCGCAAAGGCATTAATCCTTGAAATCCATAGCGTTCTGAACTCCCTTTTTCTAAGCTTTCTTCCATGAAAAGCGAAGGCAAGCCCTCTCTCTACGGCTACCCTCGCAATCTTATAAAGCCTATGTCTTGCACCCCAGTATCCTTTAGCTAACTTAAGGTACTTGTTGTGTCTTCTTCTTGTCTTAAATCCGCCTTTCGCTCTTGGCATAACTTAATTCCTCCGTTATAAATGTAATACTTCTTTTATAATATTTGCCTGTGTTGTATTAAGTACATCGCTCTTACCAAGCTGTCTCTTCCTTTTAGAGT
>JBEQAF010000017.1:0-30522 GCA_041640455.1 bacterium | reverse complement strand
TAAATGGCTTGCAGGCAGATATCAGGGTGGTAGAGGAGAGGTCTTTTGGTGCCTGCCTTCAGTATTTTACGGGCTCAAAGCAGCATAATGTAAAGCTTAGAGGCATTGCAAAGGATCTGGGATATAAAATTAATGAGTATGGCATTTTTAAAGGGGAAAAGTTTATTGCTGGTGAAAGGGAGGATGAGATTTATAAACTTCTCGGACTTGTATATATTCCACCTGAGCTTAGAGAAGATACGGGAGAGATAGAACTGGCTAAGTCAGGTGAGCTTAATAGTTTATTGCTTGAGCTTATAGACTACGGTGATATAAAAGGCGATGTGCATGTACATTCCAGCTACAGTGACGGTGGTGAAACTATACTTTCCATGGCTAAAGCTGCCAAAACTATGGGTTACTCTTATATGGTGGTTACAGATCACTCCGAGAGCCTGAAAATTGCAAAGGGGCTTGAGTCGGATAGACTTTTAAAACAGATTGAGGAGATTGAAAAAATTAACCAAAGCGGAGAGTTAGGAGATTTTAAGATATTTAAAGGCTCAGAAGTGGATATAAAACATGATGGTTCTCTCGATTATTCCGATGAGATTTTAAAGAGACTGGATTTTGTCATAGCTTCCATACATTCGGGCTTCCGGGACACAGAAGAGCTGATGACAAAAAGGGTTATAAAGGCAATGGAGAACCCCTATGTAACTGCCATCGGACATCCTACTGGCAGAATATTAAATACCAGAGAGCCCTACAATATTAACCTTATTGAAATATTCAAAAAGGCAGAAGCCACAAAAACCTTTCTGGAAATTAACGCCTATTTTGATAGGCTTGATTTAAATGATATCAATATAAGGATCGCCAGCGAATACGGAGTAAGCTTTGTGATCGGAACAGACTCCCATAATTCAAACCAGCTTAAAAATATGAAGTTCGGAGTAGGACAGGCAAGAAGGGCAATGCTAAGGAAAGCCCAGGTTATCAATAGTTACCAGAAAGAAGATTTTGAGCGGAAGATAAAAGAAAAAAGAAAAAAAGTCGGAGGTTAAGTATATGCTCATTGTAATGCACCATAGCGCTACAGAAAAAGATATCCTTATGGTTAAAAAGACTATAGAGAAGCTGGGGCTTAAGCCGGTTGCCATTCCTGGAGCTGAGAGAACAGCCATTGGAGTAATAGGAAATCAGGGCTGGGTGGATGATGCCCCGTTTAGAGGTTTAAAAGGGATACTGGAGATTATTCACGTTACCAAGCCATATAAACTGGTAAGCAGAGATTTCCATCCACAAGATACGGTTATAAAGATATCTTCTGACATTAAGGTTGGTGGAAAAAGCCCCTTTGTTTTAATTGCAGGTCCCTGCGCGGTAGAGAGCGAGGAGCAGATATTTAAAACCGCAAAGTTTCTTAAAGAGCTGGGTGTAAAGATCCTTAGAGGTGGTGCATACAAACCAAGGACAAGCCCGCACAGCTTTCAGGGGCTAAGGGAGAAAGGGCTTGATATACTATACCAGGTAAAGAAAGAGGTTGGAATTAATACCATAACTGAGGTTATGAGCCCTGAGCATCTTAATCTGGCTGTTGAGAAGGTAGATATAATACAGATAGGTGCCAGAAATATGCAAAACTTTGACCTGCTTAAAGAGGTGGGCAGAATAAAAAAACCTGTAGTTTTAAAAAGAGGTCTTTCTGCAACGGTGGAAGAATGGCTGGCATCGGCAGAGTATATACTGCTTGAAGGTAATCCGAACGTGATTCTCTGTGAAAGAGGGATAAGAACTTTTGAAAATGCTACCAGAAATACATCAGACCTTTCAGTTATACCGCTGGTTAAGGGCTTTTCGCATCTGCCGGTTATCTATGACCCCAGCCACGCCACTGGCAAAAGCAAGCTGGTTCCGCCGATGGCTCTTGCCTCAATCATCGCGGGTGCACATGGCGTAATGATAGAGGTACATCCAGAACCTGAAAAAGCTCTTTCTGATGGTCCCCAGTCATTAAATTTTAAAGAGTTTGAGAAGCTATATACTAAAATGCAGAAGCTCATAGGCTTTGCCGACAAGGAGCTAAGATAATATTTAATCTTCTTAAATTTTGTTAACCTAAAAAGATATTTGGGTTGACAATATCTCTTTCTGAATTTAATATACATTACATAAAAAATATTTCTGTTCCTATTTCCGAGAGATTATATTTTTATGGAGGTACTATGAGTTTTATTGATTTTCTTAACCAGATGAAGAATAAAAGCATAAGCAGGCAGGTTATAACCACCGAGGAGGCATTGAAGCTATATCATATAGGTATGGAAAAGCCTTTTTTTCTTTTTGCCTTTGCCAATGAGATCAGGGAGTATTTTAAAGATAAAAATGTTAACCTGTGCAGTATTGTAAATGCTAAATCTGGCAGATGTGCTGAGGACTGCAAATTTTGCGCCCAGTCTGCTTACTATAATACAGGCGTTCAGAGCTATCCGCTTATCGCATCTGAAAAGATGGTAGAAAGTGCCAGAAAGGCTGAAGAACAGGCTGTTCATATGTTTGGCATCGTAACCAGTGGCACCAGAATTAGCTCTGAAAAGGAATGGGACGAGATATATAAAGCTATTGAAAAAATTTTAGAGCTAAACATTAAGCCCTGTGCATCATTAGGCATACTGACAAAGGATGAGGCAAAAAGGCTTAAAGAGAAAGGATTATACCGATATCATCATAATCTGGAAACTGCCCGAAGTTTTTTTAAAAATATATGTTCAACCCACGATTACGAAGAGGATGTTAATACTATAAGATATGCAAAAGAAGCAGGATTGTCCGTATGCTCGGGCGGTATCATAGGTCTTGGGGAGACCATAGAGCACCGTATTGAGCTTGCTTTAACATTAAGAGAGCTTGATGTAGATTCAATCCCTCTGAATATTTTAAACCCCATAAAAGGAACTCCTCTTGAGAACCAGCCCTCCCTCTCTCCTATAGAAATTCTTGTAACAATTGCAATTTTTAGGTATATTTTACCTGACAAAGATATAAAGCTTTGTGGGGGCAAAGAGAAAAACCTTAGACAGCTTCTGCCTCTCGGACTGGTGGCTGGTTGTAATTCCCTTATGACAGGCAATTATCTTACCACCAGCGGAAGAGATTCGGAGCTTGATAAGGAGATGATTGAGGATCTGGGGCTTAAAGTAAAATTTTAAAGGGGAGAAGATGACAAAAAACTGTATAGTTTATGTGGGAAAAGATGAGGCTTTTTTTAATCAACTAATGAGCTCTTTGAGTGAAGATCTGGAGCTTATTGATTTTTTTAAAAATAACCTGTCCATTGCCTCTATTTCAAAAATAAACTGCAAAGCCCTTATTATGGACTGTGAATACAAAAGCTCACTGGCAATTATTGAAGCCATAAGAACCTCAAACGACAAAAACAACATGCCTTATATTCTTCTGGCAGGTCATATTCAAGAGTTAAAGGACATAAAAAACCAGTTCACCACAAGAAACTATCCGGATGACATTGCTTTAAAAAATATCCACCCGGTCTGTATTATCAATCAGATCAATTTTGTAATAAAAACCTCTCAGGACATAAACAAGGAGCAGAAGATCGGATTTAAAGATGTGAGCAAAGGAGATTTTAAAACTAAAGGTTATGGATCGGTTCTTTTTGAGCTTTATGAAACAGGTTTTTCTGGCAAGCTTATTATAGAAAGCCTCTCTGATAAGGCGGTTATAAAATTTTTTGATGGTCAGCCCATAGATGTAAAATTCAATAAGATCCAGTTTACACTCGGAAGGATCTTGCTAAAAAAAGGTTTGCTCTCGGAAGAGGATTATATAAGATCCCTTGATATGATGGTTAAGGAAGGAAAAAGGCATGGAGAGGTGTTAATCTCATTAAATATTTTGAAACCATCTGAGATAGCCGAAGCCATTAGAGAGCAGTTTTATACAAAGCTGGTTTATTTCTTTTCAAAGGAGCAGGCTGAGTATCTAATAGTTAAGGAAGAGCCCGAGGGATTTAACTTTTCCTATCCAAAAATTGATATCTATTATCTCATTTACGACGGGATAAAAAGATACTCGCCTATCGGGTTGTTGATGAACAGATATGTTGACTTTAAGGAAAAATATATTGCCATAAAGGAAAATTTTACTCTATTGAAAGACAAGATCCCCTTTGAATACACGGAGAAAGAGATACTTAACTTTATGGAAGAGCCCGTAAGGCTTATGGAGCTTCTGGAAAGGTTTGTAAAGGATTATAATATGGTTTTCAGGGTTATGGAGATACTGGTATCACTTAATATGATAACCTTTGCTGATGATATGGAGACAGCCAGAAATATCTCTATGTGGGCAAATCCAAAAATGATGGAGATAAAAGAGTCCATAATGAAGGATTATATTTATTTTAAAGGGAAAAACTATTATGAGGTACTGGGAGTTGATTTTTCTGCCAATGAAAAGGAGATAAAGAAAAGATATCTTGAGCTGGTTAAGAAATATCATCCTGATAGATATGGGCATGTTCATCTTACCAGAGAGCTTCAGCAAAAGATAAACGAAACCTTTCAGATAATTCAGGTAGCCTATGACGTGCTATCTGACAAATCTTCCAGAGAAAGCTATGATGAGACCATTAAATCCCCCATCATTAAAGATATGATGGATAATACGGAAAAAATTGTAAATGCGGAGATAGCTTTCAAAAAGGGCGAGTTTTTTCTTAGAAGAAGGGATTATAAAAATGCCCGTATTCATCTTACCGAATCGGTAAAGTTAAACGATAGAGAGCCGGAATATCTGGTTGGCTATGCTATCGCCAGCATTTATCTTAAAAACTCTGAAGGGGATGGATATTTTAAGGATGCCAGAAAAGCACTCGAACGTGCCATATACGTTAATCCCTATTATGAGAAAGCTTATTATTATCTTGGTATTTTAAACAGACTTGAGGGAAAGATAGAGGATGCCAGAATCTGCTTCAAAAAGGTGCTTAATCTAAACCCTGACAACAAAGAGGCTTATCTGGAGCTCAAGGGACTTGAAAAGATTTAAAGAGCTGATATTAGAGGAGTTAAAAGAGTTAAGCAGCAAGAGTTTGCTGCGAAAAATGGATATTCTGAACGGCGGAGACTTTCCTGTTATAAAGATTGACGGTAAGGAGTACCTGAATTTCTCTTCCAACAACTATCTGGCATTAAACGGACACCAGATTATTAAAAAAGCTATGTCAGAAGCTACAGAAAAATATGGCACATCAGCATCAGCTTCAAGACTAATCTCAGGCAATCTTGAGATCTTTGAACAGGCTGAAACAGCTCTTGCAGCTTTTAAAGGTAAAGAGTCGGCACTCATATTTAATTCGGGATATCAGGCAAACCTTTCGGTTATCTCAACCCTTTTTGGTGAAAATGATGCCATAATAAGTGATGAGCTTAATCACGCAAGTATTATAGATGGTTGCAGGCTAAGCAAAGCCAGAGTTTATGTTTACAGGCATAATGATATGAATCAGCTGGAGGATCTGCTGAAATCCAGTGAGGAGAGAAAAAAAGCCATAATTACCGATGGCGTATTCAGTATGGATGGAGATATAGCCGATCTTCCCCATATCTGTGAGCTTGCTGAAAGATATGATGCGGTGGTAATTGTTGATGATGCCCATTCAACAGGTGTTATGGGTGAACATGGAAGAGGCACTGAAGAGTTTTTTGGCATAAAAAAGGATTATATCTTTGTTCTGGGCACAGGCGGTAAAGCGCTTGGGGTGGGAGGGGCTTTTTTTTGCTGCCCCCGATATGTAAGAGATTATCTTATAAACCGATGTAGAGGTTTTATATACAGTACGGCACTTCCACCTTCAATTCCTGCCGGGCTCATGGCAGCAATAGATGTTATAAAAAGGGAGCCAGATAGAATAAAGAGGCTTAAAGATAGAGCTTTGTATATCCACAGTCTGCTGAAAAAGTTTAATATAAAGACCTCAGATATTCCATCTCATATAACGCCCATTATTCTCGGAGATAGTGAAATTGCAATGAATGTAGCTTATGGACTTTTAAAAAATCAGATATATGTTAAGGCAATAAGACCTCCCACAGTCCCTCGAGGCACAGCAAGAATAAGAATTAGTATTACTTCTGACCATACAGAAGAGCAGATAGACAGATTAATAAAACTGTTATCAAGCCATCTCAATTAGGAGAAATTTTATGAATATTTCTGAGCTTGACAAAAAGTATATCTGGCACCCCTTTACCCAGATGAAGGACTGGCTATCTGAAGAGCCGCTTGTAATTAAAAGAGGTAAGGGGAATTTTCTTTACGATACCAATGGAAACAAATATCTGGATGCCGTATCATCTCTCTGGGTTACAGTGCATGGACATAACAATACAAGGCTAAATAATGCCCTTAAAGCTCAGCTAAAGAAGATCGCCCATTCAACACTTCTTGGACTTGCAAACGAACCGTCGGCAATACTTGCAGAAAAGCTCGTTGGGATCTTGCCAGAAGGGATTACAAAGATCTTTTATTCCGATAACGGTTCCACATCGGTTGAGATAGCTCTTAAGATGTCTTTTCAGTACTGGCAGCTTATGGGATTTAAGAAAAAAACTAAATTTGCTTATCTGGAGAACTCCTATCATGGAGATACCTTAGGTGCGGTAAGCGTAGGTGGTATTGATCTTTTTCACAGCCTTTATAGACCTCTTCTATTTGAAAGCTATAAACTTCCCTCTCCATACTGCTACCGCTGCCAGTATGGAAAGGATATTGAAAGTTGCGAGAAAGATTGTCTTTCGGAAGCCCTGTCGGTGCTAAAAAAACATAAAGACCAGATATGCGCAGTAATTATGGAGCCGCTCGTTCAGGGAGCGGCTGGGATGATAACCCATTTTGAGGGTTTTTTATCAGAGATTTCAAAAGCCTGTAAAGAGCTTGGTATTCTGCTAATTCTTGATGAAGTGGCAACAGGCTTTGGCAGGACAGGAAAGATGTTTGCCTGCGAATGGGAGCATGTAAGCCCTGATATAATCTGCTTATCTAAAGCAATAACAGGTGGATATCTGCCTCTGGCTGTTACAGCTACTAAAGAAAATATTTTTAATGCCTTTCTCGGAGAGTACAAAGACTTTAAAACCTTTTTTCATGGGCATACTTATACAGGAAATCCGCTTGCATGTGCGGTAGCTATTGAAAATTTAAAACTTTTTGAAGAGAAAAAAACTGTGGAAAAAGTGCAGAAAAACAGCTCTTATCTTAGCAGAAAACTGAATATATTCAGAAAACATAAAAATGTTGGAGAGGTAAGACAGAAAGGGTTTATGGTGGGAATCGAGATAGTTAAAAGCAAATACACAAGGGAAGTTTTCCCCGTTGAGAATAAAATATGTCAGCAGATATCGTTAAACTGCAGAAAATTTGGTGTTATAACAAGACCGCTCGGCAATGTGCTTGTTATGATGCCTCCTCTTGCCATATCAAGATCAGAGATTGACCTTATGGTCTCTGCCATGTATAAATCAATGATTGAGATTCTGGGGGAGTGATGGGTTTTTTTGTTACAGCAACTGACACAGGTGTGGGTAAAACCTATGTTTTAACGCTAATTTTGAAATACTTAAGATACAAAGGAGCCGATCCCTCTGCTATTAAACCTATTGAAACAGGCTGCCAGGAAATAAACGATAAATTAATCCCGGAAGATGGGTTAAATATAGCAAAAGCTCTTGATCAGCTATCAAGGCTTGAGCGTATCTGTCCTGTCAGGTTTAAAACTCCAGTTGCTCCCTATACTGCCACTCTGCTTGAAAAAAAAGAGATAGATCTTGATGATATTTTTTGCAGAATAAGAAATTTAAAAGAGCCTTTTTTTGTGGAGGGGGCAGGTGGGCTTATGGTACCAGTAACAAAAGAGTATTTTATGATAGATTTCCCAAAAGATCTCAATCTGGAGGTAATTCTGATCTCCCCTTTAAGGATTGGCACCATTAACCATAGCCTGCTTAGCATTGATGCGCTTAAAAGAAGAGATATTAAAATTAAAGGCATTATACTGAACGACAATGATGGGATAGAAACGCCTGCTTCTAAAACCAATCTTCAGATCCTTTCCCAGCTAACCGATGTGGATATTCTTGGAGTTGTTCCCTTTAGATTTGCTGATTATAAAAACCTTGACAGTATATTAAAAACAGAGCTATTAATTTAGTCTCTGAAGCTCATTTCTGTGAAGTTTTCTTAAAAACACGTTTGTAAATATGGCACCTAACATGGCAAGAAACATATCCCACTGGGTATCCCAGATATCGCCCTGAGTAGCTAAAAACTCATGGGCTTCTTTTTCTGATAGGATTGCTATCCACCATTCAATAAACTCATAAAATGCGCTTATAGCAAGAGATATTGTAACTGAGATAAAAAACATCCAGCCGTTGTCCTTCAAAACACCTTTTCTAATTAAAATCTCTCTACTTAATATTGCAGGCGTAACACCCTGTATAAAATGACCAAGCCTGTCATAATGATTCCGTGAAAGATCAAAGGTCTCTTTAAAATATTCAAAGAGCGGATTTCTTGAATAGGTATGATATCCACCCCATATAAGAATGAGACAGTGAATAAAGATAATCCAGCAGGAAAGATTGGTTAATCTAAAACTTTTGTATGTTAAAAAAAGTATTATCAGTCCAGCAATTACGGGAAAGACCTCAAGAAACCAGACTGTCCTGTTGTAGGGGTTTATAAATGACAGCGAAAGAATAACTATAACAGATACAAAAAGTAAAGTATGTAATTTCTGAGAGCTATCTTTTTTCACTAAGAAACCATCGGGCGGTTTTTTTCAAACCTTCATCAATGCTATTTTCAGGTTTCCAGTTAAGAATTTTCTTTGCCTTTGATATGTTAAGACAGCTTCTTCTAATATCTCCTGGTCTTTCCCTGTCTTTTTTAGGATTTTTAAGAGACCTATTAAGCTTAATATGTTTACTCAGGGTATGGTAAACCTTGTTGAAGAGATCAAGAGTTGAGGTAGCCACTCCAGTACCAATATTTATTGCCTCGAGGGATCCCTTATTCAGGGCATAAATATTTGCTTTAGCCACATCTTCAACATACACATAGTCCCTTTTCATCCCTTCAGGCTCATCGCTATAGGCGTAGACGGTACAATCCCTGTTTTCATAAAGTCTGGTCATAAATATGCTAACTACACCAGCCTCTCCATGAGGGATCTGTCTTGGTCCATACACATTGGCATATCTCAAAACCGTATAGTCCAGCCCATACTGGTTATGATAAAAATAAAGATAGTTTTCCGAAACATATTTTGTTATAGCATAGGGAGATAAAGGTTTAGGTGGATAGGTCTCCGATGTGGGATACTCCTCAGCTTCACCATATAAAGCACCGCCACTTGATATGAAGATGACCTTTTTAATTTTGTATTTAACTGAAAGTTCCAGAATATTTAGAAAACCTGTAACATTAATATCCGCATCAAGCACAGGATTTTGAACGCTCATGGGTACGCTTATCTGAGCAGCATGATGGTTTACAATATCAAAGCGCTCTTTTTCAAATATCCTCTCCAGCAGCTCTCTGTTTCTTACGTCGGCAAGATAAAATTTAGCCTTTTTATTTATATTTTCCCATTTGCCTGAAGAAAGGTCATCAAGCACTACAACCTGATGACCCTTTTTAATATAGCCATCTACCACATGACTGCCGATAAATCCAGCTCCACCAGTAACAAGTATCTTCATAAGCACCTTTCGGGGCAAAGTCTATGTAGACCTTACCCCCTATATTGTTAATTATTTTTTAGGAACAAGCGGAACGTTAAGCCTTCTGCCCACATGATCCCTTCCCAGGAAGAAGTTTATCCATGATGCGGTTCGGTAAAAATCCCAGTTTGCAGGCGGAACATAAATATCTCTCAGATCTTCCTCTTCGTTATATTTTTTTAGTCTTGCATAGGCTCTTACATATATGCATTTTTTCTTTTTTGGATATACTTCGCACCAGCCTTCATAAGAACCGCCGCAGGCTCCGTTTCTCTGCTTTTTTGGGCACTGACTCATAGGACAGAGAAAGGCGAGCTCAAACAAGGCACAGTCTCCGCAGTTCTCACATTCAAAAAGTATAACTTTTATAAGATGTTCTATCCTGTCAAAGGCATGCTCAAAGGATGATCCGTCTATGGCTTTCATAGTGGAACGCATAAGCCCGAAAAGTCCCTTTCCAGGTTCAAACATAAGCTCGTGCATCCCTCTGTAAATGCTGTACATAAAAGGTACAGAGGTGTCAAGCTCTCTGCCCTTTCTGTTAGTCGGTTTGTTTGTATTTAATCCAGTTTTTTCATCCTTCTCGTAATAGTAAAACTGTCCTGGCATGGGGAACAGAAACTCATGAACATAGTCCATCCAGTTTTTGGCAAACTCCTCACCCTTTTCTATGATATAATCTACCTCTTCTATCTTTATGCCATGACCACCAATATGAACGCCGTCATAACCCATTCCTTTGAAATATCCGTACATTTTTGCAGCTCTGTCAAGTCTTGCCTGTTTTCCTTTATCAGGAGCATCCTTTTCTTTCTCCAGAACAGATAATAACTCTTTGGTTACCACACAGCCGGGTATTTTGTTCTCATACATCAGCTTAGCAGCTCCGTAAGGAAGCACATAAACGTTGCCTATAACTGGAATATTCCAGCCGTTTTCTCTTATAAACTGAATGAGCTCATGAAATTTACGCACATCATAGCCCAGTTGGGGGACTATAAATTTTGCTCCTGCATCTATTTTTTTCTTAAGTTTGTAATACTGCACCATCTGCTCCGCCTCGTCTCTTTTGAAAGGAGATACCGCACAACCGGCAAAAAAGCTTGATGGTTGCATCTTAGCTGTCTTACCCATATGGTCATACTCAAGACCTTCGTTCATTGCGCTAATTAGCTTTAACACATGAACTGGATCCAGATCAAAAACAGGCTTTGGTCTTCCTGTGTAACCTGTTACGGGATAGTCTCCAGTCATAACAAGAAGTGATCTTACCTCAGCCCTCTCAAGTGCGTAAAGCTGGCTTTCTATCTGATTTCTATTTTTGTCCTTGCAGGTGAAGTGAACCAGCGGTTCTATTCCGTATCTGGATCTGATCTCCATCCCCAGATAATCTGCAAGTATGGCTGGATTACCACCGGGATTATCGGTTATTGTCAATGCGTGGATCTTGCCGTTTTTTGCTGCCAGCTCAGCGCTTGCAAAAACAGTTTCCTGAGCCTTTTCCCTCGAACCTCTACCAGGTACCAGCTCCCAGGTAACAGAAAAGGTTGATTTGTCCTGTAGAGATGCCATAAACTTGTTTTCCATATCTTTCCTCCCCCAAATTTTTAAATTATCTGTAAAAACATTGCATTTTTAAAATTTTTTTTCAAGAAAAATTTTCAGTATTATTTCTTTTTAATCATATTGAGATATACCTTGGCGATATTATTTGAAGGGTCTATCTCAAGTACCTTGTTCCATTGCTTCTGAGCCAGCTCTATCTCGCCCATAACATAATAGGTGAGCCCAAGCTGTATATAGGCATTCAAATATTTTGGATTTTCCAGTATGCTCTGGGTAAGATGTTCAATGGCTTCGTCTATCTCGCCTTTTTCTCTGTAAAGCACAGCAAGCCTTGTGCGGATATCAACAAAGGCAGGCCTTATCTTAAGCGCTTTCTTCAGCTCATCAATGGCTTCATTTATGTATCCTATCTCCACGTATCTCTCGGCGATATCGGCATGCATGTTAGCAATTTTACCGATAACATAGGGATCAATATTTCTCTTTGTGCGCTCGTCATACATGCTATGCATATGTTTTCTGACTTCCATAGCCTCATCATAACGCCCCACCTCATTGAGTATATAGGCAAGGTTTACTGCTGCCTCTGTATATTTGGGATTAATCTCAAGGGCTTTTTTAAGATATTCAATAGCCTTTGCCGTATCGCCTTCCATACTTAAAAGAAAGGCATACTTGTTTAGCAGGTCAGGAAATTTTTCTCCCCCTTCCTGAATGGCTTTTTCAAACCTTTTTTTTGCCTCTTCATAATCCTTCTTTTCAAAGGCTTCAAGACCTTTTAAATATTCATCTCTGAGGCTCATATTCCACCTCTTTTTTTATTTTTTCCTTATATTTTGTATCAGGAAAATGTTTTAAAAGCAATTGCTGTACCTTTTTCTGCTTCTCCATATCCTTTTTTCCCTTATAAACCCTGTATAAGCCGTAAAGTGCATCTTCCTGTATCTGCACATCGGGAAAATTTTTAAGGGCATATTTAAATCTTTTTTCTGCGGCTTTAAATTTATCATATCTTAAATAGTAATTACCAACAAATATCTCCTGCTCTGCCAGTCTCTTACGGCACTCTTTTATATAAAAGTATGCCTTTATGGCATAGGGTGTGTCAGGAAACTCTTTTACAATCTTTTCCAGTCGTTCCAGTGCCTGCCTCGTAAAACCCTGATCTCTGTCCTTTTCAGATATCTGCCTGTAATAACATAGCGCCTGCATATAATGGGCATAGGGGATATTGATGCTCTCAGGATAGAGCTTTATAAACTCGTCGTAAGCAAGATATGCCTCATCATATTTTTCGGAATTAAAATGGGCATCGGCAACCATCAGCTGGGACTCTCTCGCAAGTGGATGGTCGGGAAAAAGGTCTTTTACCTTTTTGAAGGCTTCAACCGAGTCTTCATAGTATTTTCTTGAATATAAAGACATAGCCTCCCTGTATGCCTCCTCAGGTGTGGGAGTTTTTTTCCCACAGGCAGATATGAGAGTTGCGAACATAATTATAACTAATAGCTTCTTTATCATTTTATGAATTTACCTTCACGATTTTGTTCTTACCCGTCAGACCTTTAAGAATTTTAATCTGGCTTTTAGGCACCTTGAAGTGTTCAGCCAGAAGCTCTACAAGTCGCTCATTTGCCTTACCTTCAACAGGAGGCTGTGCCACCTTTGCAATTATATGATCCTGCTGTATAGATATCTCTTCCTTTTTTGCCCCTGCTTTAACTTTTACCGTAAAAATTTTTTCCATTATTTAGTATCCAGACTATCAAGATTTTGCAAAAATCCGTTCAGGAGACCTTTCACCAGCTCCTTTATCTCCTTTGCCTTAACCTTAATGCTTGCAAGCTCTCGATTGAGTTCCGAAACCCTAAGTTCTGCCTCATCTATAATTTTTGCTGCCCTTATCCTTGCCTCAGCAACTATATTTTCTGCTTCTTTTCTGGCATTCTCCTTATAATCTTCAGCCATTTTTTGAGCCGCTACAATGGCATTTTTAAGCGCATCTTCCATTTCTTTTAGGTTCTCATTTTCTCTGTTAAGCTTTTCTATCTCACCTTTCAGATAACTGTTTTCCCTCAAAAGATCTTCCACTTCTTTGGATACAAGGTCAAGAAATGCATCAACTTCATCTCTGTCATACCCTCTGAAGGAGACTTTAAACTTCTGTTCCTGAATATCAATAGGGGTAATCTTCATCTGAGAGCCTCCTTTAAGATCAATATTGTCTCAGCCTTAATGAGATATCGAATAGAGTTTTTGAAATGAAAAAATCCAGAAAATTTACCAGAATAAGTAGAATTAATGGTGAAAGATCCACATATCCTCCTCCGATAGGGACGTATGGAATAATCTTTCTTATCTTTTTTAAAACTGGCTCGGTAAGATAATAAAGGGTTTTTACTATCGGGTTATATGGATTTGCACCAACCCAGCTGGAGAATACCCTTGCGATTATCACATAGGTGTAAATGGTAAAAAAAATAGAGATAATCCTGCTGAAGGCGTCTAAAAAATTAGCCAGAATAAACACTATCTGCCTCCCAGCTCCTTTGCCCTTTCAAAGGCTCTTACAACAGCTTTTATAATAGTTGCCTTAACTGCTCCATTTTCAAGCTCAGAAAGTCCGTAAATGGTTGTTCCGCCAGGTGAGGTAACCATCTCTTTCAACTCTGTGACAGTTCGGTCAGTTTTTTGAGAAAGAGCTGAACTACCTGAAAAGGTTTTCAATACAAGCTTTCTTGAGATATCTCTTGGTAGCCCAAGATAAACCCCTGCATCAATAAAAGCCTCCATTAGAAAATACACATAGGCAGGACCGCTTCCAGACAGAGCGGTTATCCTGTCTATATCCTCTTCCTTATCTACAAAAATTACATCACCAAGAGATTGCAATATTCTTTCTATATTATTTTTTTCCATTTCTTTTATATTGGGTGATAGCCAGGCTCCCGTAATCCCCTCTCCTATAAGAGCAGGGGTATTGGGCATGGCTCGTACAATTTTTTTGTCACCCAGAACATTTTTTATCTGATCAGATTTAATACCTGCTGCAATGCTTATTATTACCTGATTTTTAATACTCTCTTTAATACTGGTAAGCAGATCATTTATCTGTTGGGGTTTAACAGCAATAACTATATAGTCGCAGTCAGAAAGCAAGCTGTAATCTTTTTCTACAGCTATTCCAAACTCGGATCTTATCTTTTTTGAGACAGTATCAATCTTTTCAAAACCCTGAATGGCATCTATTGAAAGAATTTTTGAACCGAGCAACCCTTTCAGAATTGCCTGTCCCATATTGCCAAGCCCGATTATGGCAAGCTTTTTCATAAACTCCTCTACTTTCTAAGTTTCTTTGGATCAATCTTTAACAACACCAGCAAAGGACTTGCTATAAATATGGAAGAGTAGGTGCCCACAATAACTCCAAGGCTTATAGCCAGTGCAAAGCTTCTCAATACCTCACCACCGAACATTAAAAGAGCAACTGCTGAGAACAGGGTTGTAAGAGAGGTAATAAGTGTCCTGTTCATAACCTCATTAATGCTATTATTAATAGTCTCCTTTATGTTTGTTACTCCCTTTTTTCTCAGATTCTCTCTAATTCTGTCAAAAACAACTACCGTATCGGTAAGGGAATAACCAGCAATGGTTAGTAGCGCTGTTAGCACTATAAGATCCATTTCAAAGTTAAGCATATACATAATTCCCACGATAATTATTACATCATGATATGTGGCTATAGCTGCGGCAAGACCAAACTTCTTTTCAAATCTCCATGCCAGATAAAATATTATACCGATAGCAGAAAGTATAAAGGCTATGGTGGCGTCTTTTTTTAGCTCATTTCCCACACGTGGACCTATCTCAGTAATACCTTCAATAACAAAACCATCTTTCCCTAAGGTTTGTTTAAAGCTTTCCTCAAGAATATCCGATACCTTCTTTCCGTTTACCTCAACCAGCTTGGTTTTAAAAATTGCCTTATTCTCGGAAGGGAAATGAGCGATATCAAAGTTAATCCCGGTTTTACCTGCAAGAGCTCTTATTTCATTTATAGAATAGGATTTAGAAAAGGACACATTTATGGCATTTCCACCTTGAAAATCTATCCCTACTTTGTGACCTTTAAACATCATGATAATACTATATAATCCTACAAGAACAAGAAAAATTGATATGGTTGCTGTCACCTTTGTGGCTGAAAAATAGTTAAGATTAAACCTACTTTTGCTTTCCATCTTTAACTCCCATTATATACTTAACTTACTTATTTTTTTATTCCATACGAGATAATCATAAACGCTTTTAGTGCCAACCAGAACCGTAAAAAGATTTATAACAATACCTATTGTTAATGTAACAGCAAACCCCTTGATTGGTCCTGTGCCGAACTGAAAGAGAATAGCTGCGGTAATCAGTGTTGTCACATGGGAGTCCACAATAGTCCAGAATGCGTTATTAAAACCGCTTTCAATGGCTGTTCTAACTGTTTTTCCTTGCCTGAACTCCTCTTTAATCCTTTCAAAAATAAGTACATTTGAATCCACGCCCATACCTATCATAAGAATAATACCTGCAATACCTGGAAGTGTTAATGTTGCCTTGATCAGTATCATGCTGGCGACAAGGAAAAGTAAATTAAGAATAAGTACACTAATTGATATAATTCCTGCCTTTTTATAATAGATAACCATAAACAGGAGTACACAAACAAAGGCAATAAGAGCTGATATGGATCCTTTTGTAATAGAATCCTTTCCAAGTGTGGGACCTACAGTAATATTCTGTATTATCTTAACTGGCGCTGGAAGTGAGCCTGCCCTTAATACGATGGCAAGATCCGTTGCCTCTTTATGATCAAAAGTCCCCTCTATAACCGCCTCTCCGCCTCCTATTCGATCTTTAATAACGGGAGATGAGTAAGATACATTGTCAAGGACTATTGCCATTCTTTTACCAATATTTTCACCTGTAACCTGCTCAAAAATTTTGGCGCCAGTAGCATCAAACTTGAGCCAAACATAAGGCTGATTAAACCTTGAGTCTATTTTTACCTGAGCATCCTGAAGTAGATCTCCGGTAAGAAGAGGTTCTTTTACCACAGCAATACTATAGGTTTGAACCTCACCAGAATCTCTGTTTACCCTTTTTTCCTGAATTAACTCCACACCCTCAGGTAGTGTTCCCTTTTGGATAGCATCGGATGTCACATCATCTCTTACCAGTTTAAATTCCAATCTTGCAGTTTTTCCTATGAGCTCTATTGCCCTTTTGGGATCCTTTACGCCAGGTAGCTCTACCACTATCTGATCTGTACCCTGACTATGAATTATGGGTTCTGATACGCCAAACTGGTCTATTCTGTTTCTGATGGTCTCCACAGCCTGTTTAACAGCATTTTCTTCTATGGAATCCTTCTGTTTCTGAGGAATGTCCAGCCTGTAATAAACAGAAAAGTCATCTTCTTTTATCTTAGAATACTCAACCCCAGCAAACAGATCGTTTATCACCTTTTCATACTCAGACCATTTATCTTTGAAAGGAGTTGAAACTATAATGCTTTCTCCGTCAACTCTGACGCTGTCAAAGCTTAGGGACTTTTTATTAAGATTTTCCTTAATCTGCATAGCTCTTCTCTGAAGGACAGACTGCAGTGCCTCTTTTGTCTCTACCTGAAGTAACAGATGTATCCCGCCCTGCAGATCAAGCCCGAGCTTAATCGGATCGAATATAAAAAACTTCTTTGTCCCCTTTGTGAGATTTGGGAAAAAAGTTGGAATAAGTGCATAACCAGATAGAATCAAAAGCAGAAAAATCACATAAAAACGCCAGTCAAACTTTTTCATATAAAAAAACTCCCCCGAATTTATTCCTCTGTGTCAAACTCACTGGACTGAACTGAAATGATATAGTTTTTTGCTACCTTAACCTTTACATTATTTGCAATCTCAACAGTCACGGACTTTTCTGCCACGCCCGTAACCTTACCATAAAGACCACCAGCAGTTAAAACCATATGTCCTGGCTTGATAGAGTTTATCATCTCCTTATGCTTTTTTGCCTTTTTCTGCTGAGGCATGATAATAAGAAAATAAAAGACCGCAAACATTACTATTAATGGAAGCAGACTAACAATGGGATTTGCCTGCCCGCCCTGTCCACCAGGTGCACCGCCCATAGCATAGGCGTTGGTAATAAAATCAATCATATATATCCTCCTTGCTTTTTTTATAAAATTCTTTTATGAAATTATCTGTATTGTGATTAATTATGGCTTTTCTTATCTCATTAATCAAGGAAAAATAGTATGTAAGATTATGAATGGTATTAAGTCTGAGTCCCAGTATCTCGTTAATGTTTATAAGATGTCTAAGATAGGCTCTTGAATAGTTTCTGCAGGTAAAACATTGGCAGTTGCTATCTGGCGGGTTAATATCCTTTTTATACATCTCCTTTCTTATCAGTATCTTGCCTTGAGGTGTATATAAAGTGCCGTTCCTTGCGTTTCTTGTCGGTATCACGCAGTCAAACATATCTATTCCTCTTCTTATCCCCTCCACAAAATCTTCAGGCTTCCCAATCCCCATGAGATATCTGGGTTTATCTTCCGGTAGTATCTCATTGACTATCTCAACCATACGCCACATCTCAACCTTTGGCTCACCTATCCCGAGTCCTCCAATGGCATAGCCGTCAAAATCAAGATTAACGAGGAACTCTGCTGATTTCTTTCTCAGATCAGGATAAATACTCCCCTGCACTATTGCAAAGACCGTAACACCCAGCTCTCTCGCTATTTTTATGCTCTTTTCAGCCCACTGGTTTGTGAGAGTTACAGCCTGCTCTGCCTCTTCGTAACTACAGGGGTAGGGGGGACACACATCCAGCACCATCGCAATGTCAGAACCCAATATCTTTTGAAACCTGATAACACTTTCGGGTGTGAAAAAATGTTTACTCCCATCAATGTGGGACTTAAACTCCACCCCGTCCTTCTTGATCTTTCTCAGTGGAGAGAGAGAAAAAACCTGATATCCTCCGCTATCGGTTAAAATAGAACCTTTCCAGTTCATAAAATTATGTAATCCGTTGAAGGTATTTATAATCTCCTCGCCAGGCTTCAGATATAGATGATAGGTATTACTTAGTATAATCTCATAGCCCATATCAGCAAGCTCTTCCGAAGACAGGGTCTTTACTGCGCCGTTGGTACCAACGGGCATAAAGCAGGGGGTTTTAAAAGCTCCATGAGCTGTTTTAAAAATTCCAGTCCTGCCTTTACTGTAGCTACATTCTTTCTCCAGTTTAAACATGAAAAAATATCTCCAGAATCAATCATTTAAAATAAGCATGGCATCGCCATAGCTGAAAAATCTATAATTATTGCTCTGAGCTGCTTCATAGGCTTTCAAAATATTATCTTTACCTGCAAGGGCAGAAACAAGAAGGAGAGGGGTTGAGCCAGGTAGATGAAAATTGGTAATCATATTTCTAACCTTTTTGAACTTGTAGCCAGGATAAATATAAAGCTCCGTTTTTCCTACCATAGAGCTAACATATCCATTATCATTAGAAGCCGTCTCTACAGCTCTAACTACCGTTGTCCCGCAGTAAAATATTCTTCTTCCATCCCGCTCTGCCTCATTTATGGCATTTGCTGTATCTTCTGATATTTCGAAATATTCAGCCATCATTCTATGAGCCTCCACCGTCTCTGTTTTGACAGGCAGGAAGGTACCGGGTCCCACGTGAAGAGTAACATACTTTATAATTACGCCCTTAACAGCCAACCTATTTAGTAGATCCTTTGTAAAATGCAGTGCTGCTGTAGGAGCAGCCACCGCTCCTTCCTTTTCAGCAATTACGGTCTGATAGGTTTTCTCATCATCCCTGTCAGCTTCTCTTTTAAGATATGATGGCAAAGGGACAGTGCCGAAATAATTTATTATGTACTCATAAGTATCCGCTGTGATATTTACCTCAAACATACCTTCAGATACCCTGTTAAGCTCAATCTCTATACCATTTACATATACCCTATCTCTGTCTTTTAGGGACCCTCTGGCAATACAAAAAATTTTGTTGTCTGTAAAATCACGGAAAAGGAGAAGCTCTATTTTCCCACCGGTCTTTTTTCGTGCTGAGATTTTTGATTTTACTACTTTGGTGTTATTAAGAATTATAAGCTCCCCTTTATTTATAAAATCATAAATATGGTAAAAATACCTGTGCTCAATACTGCCGTCTTTTTTCAAAATCAGCAGTTTTGAGAGGTCTCTTTTTTCAAGGGGCTTTGTTGCAATTAAGCCTTCTGGAAGCTGGTAGTAAAACTCCTTCAGATCCATAAGGCTATTGATTATATAGAATTATCAATGATTTTTCAAATAAAAAGCAGTTGAGGTAACCCCCAACTGCTTATAAAAAAGCTAATATTTCACCTTAATGCTATCGAGCTCTTCTTTTGTAATATCTTTCCACCTTTTTTGAGTCCAGTTGCCAACCCATTCCTTAAAAATATTAAGATTTCTTTGTCTCTCCTCTTCTGTGTCGCCCAGATACTTATACATGTTTCCTTCCTTACCACTGGTTTTCCCATCATCAAGTCTTCTCATCAAAGCACCCGTATCAGGCCATGCGGTATAAAAAATTAAATGACTATAAGTGTCCATTCTCATTCCCTGATTTTTAGAAAGCCATATTTGTGGGTTTTCTTTAAAAGCATAATACTCTGGTGCAGAATCCTTTCCATGACAGCCAATACAATGCTTATCAAATATGGGTTTGATATGATTACGATATGTAACCTCTCCAGCATTAACCTGGCTTAGCCCCGATAAAAATAAAACTACAAAGCAAATGAAAAGAAAATTTTTACTCATAACTACCTCCTTAATATGATATTGATAACTGTTATCAATTTTATAGAAAACTATTTGAATTGTCAATCCATTTTTTTATGATAAATTAAAAAATTCAGTTTGAATGACAGGTTATAAAAATAAATAGTTAATTATGGCGGTATTTGGTGTAGACATAATTACCCGTCTGAAAAGGGTTAACAGATTTAAGCAAATTCTACCTGAGGATGACAGGGAAATTCAGTACTTGAGCATTTATAGCGGTTTTAGGAGCTAAAATTTTTTATAAAAGGTAACGCCCTTACTATATTTTTATAAATATTAAATCCAAAGCTCCCTTGCCTTAGTAGCTTCTATCTCCCTCAGTTCATGATATAAAACACTCATAGGCTGTTTTTCCATCCTTTAAGTGGTCTCACCTTCCTCTGCCAGGAGAAACCCGGTCTCTTCATTATATCAAGTATTCTGCGGAAAGCCTCTTTCCTGCTTATCGTTTCCTTTGCATCCTTCCATTCAAATCCTTTTATTTCAATAAAATCAAAAAAATGGTTAATATGTCTATACCTATCTGGTGTATAGATATATTTATTATTGACTTTTGCTCATCCAAAAGAATATAATGTATAATCTGATCAGACGCGGGGTGGAGCAGCTTGGTAGCTCGTCGGGCTCATAACCCGAAGGCCGTAGGTTCAAATCCTGCCCCCGCTACCAAAAAAGCAAAGCCTGAGATGAACTCTCAGGCTTTTTTTATCTGACAACTTTTAGTTTCAAAATACCTTCTGGGCAAAAATTAGTCCTTTAGCTCCGGATGGTCTTTGTAATAATTGAGACACTCTGGATTTATTAAAGCTTCCAGATTGGTTACAGGTCTACCATGAATTATATTAGTTACTGCGCTCTCCACCTTTTTCATGTTTCTTGTGTAGGGGATATCTGGAACGGCAATAATCTTTGCCGGCACATGCCTTGGTGATGCATTTTCTCTTATAATCTTTTTAATCTTATTTTTTATCTCATCGTTAAGGGTAAATCCGTCTTTCATCTTGACAAATAAAATTATTCTCTGATCTCCTTCCCAGTTCTGCCCTATGGCAAGACTGTCTGCAACCTCTTCCACATTGTCAACCTGGTTATAGATCTCTGCCGTTCCTATTCTTACACCTGAGGGTTTTAAAACCGAATCAGATCTGCCTAAAAATGTAAAACCTCTCGAATCACTGAAATAGATTACATAGTCTCCATGTCTCCATACGCGCTTCTGTGTGTAGTATTCAAAATAGGACTCCAGATATTTTTTATTATCCTTGTCGTTCCAGAAATAAAGCGGCATTGACGGGCTGGCAGCTTCGCATACCAGTTCACCTTCTTTATCCCAGACGGGGTTTGTATTCTCATCGTATGCAAATACTCGCATACCTAAACCAGGTCCCTGAAGCTCTCCAGCATAAACAGGCTGCATTGGACTACCAATGGCAAAGCAGCCGTTTATATCTGTACCACCAGCTATGGAGTTAAAATGAAGATCTTCTTTTATCTCCTTATAGACGTATTCAAAGCCATCGGCAGAAAGAGGTGAGCCTGTCTGTGATATTTCTTTTAATGCTGAAAGATTGTGCTTTTTGGGAGTTATTTCTTCTTTTCTGAGGTAATTAATATAGCTTGCGCTTAAGCCAAAAATTGTTATTTTTTCTTTTTCAGCCATATTCCACATGGCATAAGCATCGGGATACATAGGATTACCATCGTATAGTATAATAGTGGCACCGGCAGCAAGAGAGCTCATCAGCCAGTTCCACATCATCCAGCTACAGGTGGTAATATAAAAAATCCTGTCTTCTCTTTTCAGGTCGGAATGAATAATCAGCTCCTTTAGATGATTTATGAGAACTCCACCACCAGACTGCACCATACATTTTGGCTTTCCAGTGGTACCTGAAGAAAACATTATATAGGTTGGTGTATCAAATGGCAGTTGTTCAAAAACCATCTCCTCTTTCTGATCTTTTATAAAATCTTCAAAGTATATAGCTTTTGGGAAATCCTTTATGCTCATTGGGCTACCTGCATAGCTCGTAACCACTATCTTCTCAAGGCTCGGGATCTTTGACGCAAGCTTGTGAGCATTTGATAGAGTATCAAATTTTTTCCCCTTGTAATAATATCCGTCCACTGTAAACAAAACTTTGGGTTCTATCTGACCGAATCTATCATAGACCGCCTCAGGTCCCATGTCAGCGGCGCAGGATGACCATATAGCTCCTATGCTTGTAGCAGCAAGCATTGCAGCTACTGTTTCAATCATATTGGGCATATAAGCAGCTACCCTATCACCTGCTTTAAGCCCCGCATCTCTTAAACCATTGGCGATCTTTGCCACATATTTATAAAGCTCACTATAACTAATCTCTTTCCTCTCAGCTGTTTCACCAATAAAGATAAAGGCAGTTTTGTCATCCCTGTATCTTAACAGGTTTTCTGCAAAATTTAGTCTTGCCCCCTCAAACCATTTTGCTCCTGGCATCTTATAGGGGTCATCTACCACCCTATCATATTTTTTTGAATATCTAATATCTACAAAATCCCAAACAGACGCCCAGAAATCGGGTATATTGTCTATTGACCACTGATACAGCTCCAGATACTCAGAAAAATTTTTATTAAATCGGCTGTTTACAAAGTCCATAAACTTTTTCATGTTCGAATTTTTTCTTCTCTCTTCAGAAGGTATCCATAGTGGTTTTTTCATAATCCCTCCTTGTTTTCCACTTTACGTAAAATGTTTTGCAAAATATTATCATGATTTTTTAGCAAAAGCAAGCAAACAATGTTTTAAACAGTAATTATTTAATTTTATTATAAAAAATTTTAAAGAGAAACTGTTCTTTAAGGTTTCTTCTGCTAAAAAAAGAAGCCATTATAAAATTTTCTTTAAGGTAAAGTGAGATTAGAGGATGTCAAAATATGCCCCTAAGCTAATTCCTATAAGCCTTTCTCTTCAGATCCTGAGAGTGAAATATTATGCTAACCTGGTTAGCTGCGCCTTCCTGTACAGATAGTAAAGCACCGGGACAACCATTCTGGAAAGAAGGGTTGCAGCAACCTCACCAGCCATCAAAGATATGGCAAGCCCCTGAAATATGGG
Source organism: bacterium (assembly GCA_041640455.1). Lineage (GTDB taxonomy): Bacteria > CALINM01 > CALINM01 > CALINM01 > CALINM01 > JAOAGA01. Next base: position 7,162 of record JBEQAF010000017.1, on the reverse strand, counting down.
ATCAAAAAGTATAACCGCTGATCCAACCACAACAGCAGAGGCGGTTAGTAGCATAGGCCTGAATCTTACAGCTCCCGCATCTATTACAGCCTCTTCAAGCGGCATGCCTTCCTTAATACGAAGCTCAATAAAGTCTCCAAGAATTATGGAGTTTCTAACTACTATACCCGCACCTGCGATGAAACCAATCATTGAGGTAGCCGTGAAGAATGCGCCCATAATGGCATGTCCAGGAATAATACCCACCAGACTAAGCGGTATAGGTGCCATAATAACCAGCGGAACCTTATAATCACCAAACCAGCCTACCACCAGAACATAAATAACAATAAGCACAGCTGCAAATGCTAATCCCAGATCTCTAAAGACCTCAAAGGTTATATGCCATTCACCATCCCATTTCATTGAATACTCTTCCGATGAAAAGGACATAGCAAGGACATGCTTCTTAAGGGTGTAGCCTTCTTTAAGCTTAATCTGGTCAATCTTTTTATTTAGCTTCATTATGGCATAAACAGGACTTTCTTCCTTTCCCGAAACATCGGCTGTTACATATACTACCCTTTTCAGATTCTTCCTGTAGACAGATTTGTCTGCCACTTTTTCTTCAACCTTTGCTATCTCCCTGAGTGGGACAAGTGCGCCATTTATAGCTCTAATCTTAAGTCCCAAAATATTGTTTAAATTATCTCTATAGGAAAAAGGCATTTTTATAAATATCTCCACATCCTCTTTTTCATTAGGTGCATGCATCAAGCCAGCCACAGAACCGTTCAGGAGGGTATTTAAATTTTCAACCACATCATAGCTACTTATCCCGAGTCTCCCAGCCTTTTCTTTATCTACAGCAAGCACAAGCTTTTTCTGATCGTCTTCCACATACCAGTCTACGTCTACAACCCCCTCTGTTGAGTTAAAGATATTCTTTATTTCTTTTGCTATCTCAATCTGTCTATCATAGTCAGGACCATAAACTTCTGCTACTAATGTCTGCAATACAGGCGGTCCTGGCGGTATTTCAACAATCTTTATGTTCGCATCAGGATAGTTTTTCTGAATATTTTCAATATCAGGTCTTATCCTTTTTGCTATTTCATGACTTTGTGCCTTCCTATCATGTTTTGGTAACAGGTTTACCTGAATATCTGCCTGATGGGGCTCCTTTCTAAGAAAATAATGTCTTACCAGCCCATTAAAATTATATGGAGAAGATGACCCTACATATATCTGAAAATTGGTAACCTCAGGTACAGTTTTTAGATAGTCACCTATGGCATTGCATACTTTATAGGTTCTTTCAAGCGGAGTCCCCTCATTCATATCAATCACTATCTGGAACTCTGACTTATTGTCAAAGGGTAGCATCTTTACTTTTACCACCTTAAAATAAATAAGAGATGACGACAGCACCAGTAGAATGGCAACCATGATTAAAAATATGTTTCTATGTTTTTTTGAATTAATAAGAAGTCCCATATAATGTCTATAGAGTCTGGTAAAGCGATCATCTGACTCATGATGTGCCTCTTTATGCATAAGTGGTGGAAGTATTTTTGCCGATGCCCAGGGGGTTACTACAAAAGCTACCACCATGGACAATATCATGGCAACAGAAGCTCCCACAGGAATAGGTCTCATATAGGGACCCATGAGCCCCCTTACAAACGCCATTGGAAGTATTGCGGCTATAACTGTAAGAGTAGCCAGGATAAGAGGGCTTCTAACCTCGCTAACTGCACCAACAACAATATCTATTACCGACTTTCCTTTGTTTTCGGGTAGATGAAAATGTCTTACTATATTTTCTACATCTACAATCGGATCATCTACAAGAATACCAATGCTGAATATGAGCGCAAAAAGGGTAACTCTGTTCAGGGTATATCCAAAGAAATAATAAACTGCAAGGGTTAGAGCAAGAACTACAGGCACAGCTATAAAAACCACCATACCGGCTCTTATGCCTAAAAAGAACGCAATCAGGATTGTGACCGAAACAACAGCGATAATAAGATGCTTTAAAAGCTCATCGGATTTTTCCTTTGCAGTCTCTCCATAGTTTCTGGTAACAGTAACCTCAAGATCTTCCGGTATAACCTTACCTTTTAGATAGTCAACTTTCTCCAACACTTTATGGGCAATTACAGTTGCATTTTTTCCCTTTCTTTTAGCTACACTGATAGTAACTGCTGGCTCTTTTTCATCTCTTTTTTTCTCTCCATGTAAAACATAATTATCTATTTCTGCTGGACCATCGGTTATGCTGGCAATATCTTTTAAAAACACCGGCTTACCAGATGCATTTAAAACCAACTTTTCCAGATCATCCCTGCTTTGAATAAATCTGCCAGACTCAATGGCTATAAGGTTATTATCTTTTAATATCTCACCGGTTTTAAGATTCTGATTTAGTGCCCATATCTGTCTCTTTATCTCCAATGGAGTTATGTTATATGCAGAAAGCTTATCCGGTATAATCTCCACGTTAAGTCTTCTTCTATATCCACCTATAATCTTTGTTTCTGAAACATCTTCAATATCCTTTATATGGTCACAAATTTGGGCTGAAATTCTTCTAAGCGCATAGGAGTCGTAACCCTTCCCATGAAGTGTAAGGGAAAGAATGGGCACATCATCAATGGATCTAAATTTTACCAGCGGTTGGGATGCCCCGTAAGGTATCAGATCAAAATTTGAATATAGTTTGTTGTAAAGCTTGGTAAGACTTTTTTCCTCATCCTCGCCCACATAGAACCTGACTACGGTCATATTCATACCTTCAGAGGCTGTGGAGTATATGTACTCAACACCTGGTATTTCCCAGAGCTTTTTCTCCATCGGGATGGTGACTCTTTGCTCCACTTCTTTTGCAGATGCGCCAGGCATACTGACAAACACATCAAACATGGGCACCTTAATCTGCGGCTCTTCCTCTCTTGGTGTTGCTATTACAGAAAATAACCCGAGTAGTATTGATGCAATAACTATTAGCGGTGTTATTTTGGAATCTACAAATGCTCTTGTTATTTTATCAACTATATTATGCTCCTTTTTTACCATCCTCCCCCCTGATAATCACACCTTCTTTGATAGCTTCAGTAATTTCCTCTACCATTATCTCACCTTCACTAAGACCTGATAGAACCTCAATCTGGCTTTCAAGTTCTTTTCCCAGCCGTATAAGCCTCATCGTTGCCTGTGATTTAGAATCCAGCACATATACATAGCTTAACTGACCCTTTTCTAAAACTGCTTTTCTTGGAATATAAATTTTCTCAGTCTTGCCTATAGGTATCTTAACCGTGCCATACAAACCTATTACAATATCCTTGTCTTTTGGGAGATCTATTTTAATCTTAAAGGTCCTTGTTGTGCTTTCCACAGCCGGGACAAAATCTGAAACCACTCCCTTAACCTCTTTTTTTATTGCCTCAAAATACACTGGAAAAGACATGCCTTTTTTTATAACTGGCAGGATTTTTTCATCTCCCATCACCTCAAGCCGCAGTCTGTCTGTGGTTTCTACAGTAAGAAGCGGCATACCGGGTAGTATATTCATTCCTATATTGGCTTTTTTTTCCGTTACAACCCCATCAACAGGGCTTATAATCTTCAGATAGGACACAACACCTTCAGCTTTAGTTTTTTCAGCCTTTGCCTGTGATAATGCTGCTTCAAGCCTTTTTACCTCATCTTCTGCCTGATCTCTTTTAAGTTTTATGTTTTCAAACTCCTGACGGGAGATGGCTTGCTGATTGTATAAATTTTCGTACCTCTTATAAGTATTTTCTGCAAACTGGAGATTACTTTTTGCCATATTTATTGCCTTTTCGGTCTCCTTTATGGCGCCATCAGCCCTATCGAGAGACGCCTTTATATCAGGTGCATCTAAAATTACAAGCAGGTCTCCTCTTTTAACATAGCTCCCCTCATCAACATTTACTGAAGCTACTGTTCCCATTACCTTAGAAACAATGGCTATAGGATTTCTCGAGACCACTGAACCAGAAACCTCATAATAATCATCTACCTTTGATTTTGTTACCTTAATAGTTCTGGCATTTACCTCTTCCTTTTTTGTTGAGAGCTCCTGTGTTTCTTTATGGCAGGCAGAAAAAATTAAAAGAATCAATAAAATTATTATTTTTTTCATTACTCCTCCCTATCTACCGGCTTTTAATATCCTGTCGGTTAATATACCTATTTCAAAAAGAGTCTTTCCCAGAGCCTCATAATAGTCCTTCTGAGCCATTACAAAATTATTTCTTGCCATAGTTACGGCAAGCTCAGCATCAAGCAGCTCAACCATCGTAGCCAGACTATTGTTATATCTTACCTTAATAAGCCTAAAGGTCTCCTCAGCTGAGGTTATGGTCTCTTTAGCAAGTTCCAATCTTTTTTTTGCTTCGTTTAGCCTTACGTAGCTTTCCCGAACATTAAACTCTATCTCCTTTTCTTTCTGCCTGATGACTTCACTCAATCTCATACTCTCGAGAGCAGCTTTCTCTCTGCTCTCAGATCTTGTTTTATCAAATATATCCCATTTGAGATATACACCTGCCACATATCCGCTTCCATCTCCTCCGATCGGGTAGTTTCTACTATCGTTATAATAGCTTGCAGAAAAAAATATTTTGGGATAATACTTTGCTTTCTCAATGTCTATAAGGGCTGTAACCCCTTCAAGACTAAGCTTATCAGAGATAAGCTCCTTTCTGAAAATTAGTGCCTGTCTAACCCCTTCCTCCAGAGGGGGTACTATCTCTTCATTAAAAGATATCTCTTCAACATCATAGATATTTTCGTCTGCAAGAACTAAAGAAAGGGCTTTTTTGGCAACCAGAAGGTCATTTTCTGCCTTTAAGAGTTTCACCTCTCTATCTTTTTTTAACACATAGGCTCGTAGCTCATCAGCCTTTACGCCAAGACCATTTTCGTACCTTAATATTGCAACTCTATGAATCTCTTTTGACTCTTCCAGCGCCTTTTCTGCCAGATTTTTTAAAGACTTTGCCCTTAAAACTCCAAGATAAGCTTTAAATACTTCAAAGGCTATCTGCTCCTTGAAACTGTCAAAATGATTTTTGGAGGATAGAAAAAAAGATCTTTTTATATCTTTGTTTATAAAAAGCTCTTTAACATAAACTGGCATTTCCAGATTAAGAGAGGTCTGAAAGTTTGAGACCGTGCCTGGGGAGAGGAAATTTCCCATATTAAGTGTTTCCTGATTTAGCCGGGTAAAAACACCATAGGAATTATAATTTCCCGTTGTAAACCGTTCTTCGAGATACAGTTTTGGGAAAAAAGCATCCTTACTGAGATTAAACTCCTTCTCTTTCGACATAAGCTCATATCTTTTTGATTTTACATAATGATTTTCCCGAAGTGCCTTTAAAATAGTGGTGTTAAGATCCAGTACCACTTCAGCATAAAGCTTTGAGTTTATAAAAACAACCACTAAAAAACACAATAAAGCAACTTTTCTCAATTTAGCCACCTCTTTTAAAATATTCAGTTATAATTATATATGATTTTTTGAATATATATCAAGCATAACTCTACTTAATTAAATTATACTGAGTTAATCTTTAAGTTCAAATTTGGAAAAGGAAGGTTTAATGACTTTTGCCTGTTATTTCAATTAACGTAACTTCTGGTCTGGATAAGAACCTTATCGGTGGTCCCCAGGTACCAGTGCCTCTGCTGGTGTAAAGGTAGGATATATTATCTCCCCATCTGATTTCGGTTAGCCCTGATTTTGCAGGAAAAAATATCATTACAATCAGAGTGAAAGGAAATATCTGACCGTTATGGGTATGTCCTGATAGCTGTAAATCAAAAAAACCTTTTGCATCTTTAGATATTCTGGGCTTATGTTTACAATAAAGCACAAAAGAGTTTCTGTCTATATCTTTTAAAAGGGCTCTTTCATCAATGTTTTTGTTTATTGTATCATCATCAATGCCAGCTATGTAAAAATTGTCCTTTATCTTCACATATTCATTTCTTAATATTCGAAATCCACTTTTTTCTAAAAAAGACAATGAGTTTTTAATCCCCACATAAAACTCATGATTCCCCAGTATAGCAAATCTACCATATCCAGCTTCAATTTTATGAAAAAAATCAGTCAGATAGTTTATGTCGTTTGAATGACCATCCACAAGGTCTCCAGTTGACACCAGTATATCAGGCTTTAACTCGTTAACCCTTTCAATAACCTTGTTCAAAAACCAGTCTTTTATCATAATCCCCAGATGTAGATCGGAGATCTGAGCTACTCTTATGGTTTCTCCAGCTTTAAGTTTTGGCGTTGTTATGATAATTTTTTCAATTTTTATATTTTTTGCTTCAAAAAAACCATAGCATACCATAACAAATGCAATAAATGCTGGAAAAAGAAAACTATTAATCTGCCTTGCCAGTCCAGCAAATTTGATAATTTCAAGTATCAGGGAGTTTGAAAAAAACATAAAAACAAAAGCCATCCATGTATAGCCAAGATAGGCTAAGATCCTTGCAGGAATAAAAAGCTCCATCCTCTCGAGGATTCTTATAAAAAGCGGTGCAAAGGTAAATATTAAAAGAAGAAATATTGTCAAAAGTTTTGCATTAAAAGGTAGGGTATATGCTGACCTCAGTCTAAAGTAAAAATAGGAATGCAGTGAACCATAAAGCAGAAAAAATACACTTAAGAAAAGATACATAGATTATTCTTGATAAGTATTGAAGATCTCATCAAATTTGTAATGAATCCTTTTAAAAACTTCAAGTATCTCTGGATCAAAATGAGATGGGAGGGTTCTTCCATCTCCTTTAGTTATTATATCAAAGGTGGCGTCGTGAGAAAAACAGGGTTTATAGGGTCTTTTGCTTCTAAGCGCATCATACTGGTCTATCAGCAAGACAATCCTTCCTACCAATGGTATCTCATCCCCTTTTAATCCCTTTGGATAACCTGTGCCATCATATCTTTCGTGATGGGTCAGAGCAACAACCTCTGCGATCTTAAGATACTCATATTCTGAGCCGGCAAGAATCTCTGCGCCGATGGTAGTATGGCTTTTAATAACCTCAAACTCCTCTAAAGTAAGTTTTGATGGTTTCAAAAGAATGCTGTCTGGAATCCCCACCTTCCCAATATCATGCATAGGTGCTGCAA
>JBEQAF010000016.1:0-31328 GCA_041640455.1 bacterium | reverse complement strand
ATATCTACGATGCAAAAACTACAGGCATGCACTGGCATCTTCATAAAGATGGCTCACATCATTATATTAAGGCTGAGAAATTAAATAAAAGACTTGAGGTAGCTGTGGCAATAGGCGGTGATCCGGCGACCATATATTCCGCAACAGCACCACTTCCTCCAAACGTAGATGAGATGATTTTTGCAGGCTTTTTAAGAGGTGAGCCTGTTGAACTGGTAAAATGCAAGACTGTTGATCTGGAAGTACCTGCCCATGCAGAGTTTGTCCTGGAAGGCTATGTGGAGCCCTTTGAAAGAAGAATAGAAGGTCCATTCGGAGATCATACAGGCTTTTATTCTCCCGCAGAGGAGTATCCTGTATTTCACATAACCTGCATTACCAGGAGAAAGGATGCCATTTATCCTGCTACATTGGTAGGTAAGCCGCCTATGGAAGACTGTTATCTGGCAAAGGCAACAGAAAGAATATTTTTACCTCTTTTAAAACTGGATTTTACAGAAATCGTAGATATGAATCTGCCCATGGAAGGGGTATTTCATAACTGTGCCATAATCTCGATTAAAAAGACTTACCCCGGTCAGGCAAAAAAGGTTATAAACGGTCTCTGGGGAAAGGGACAGATGATGTTTGCAAAGCTAATAATTGTAGTAGATGATGATGTGGATGTGCACAATTTGAGCTACTCGGCATGGCGTATTTTAAATAATGTGGACTGGAAAAGAGATGTGCTAATAACCGAGGGTCCTGTAGATGCACTGGATCACTCTTCCAGCTTCCCGAGATATGGTTCCAAGATGGGTATTGATGCCACAAGGAAATCAAGAGAAGAAGGGATGATGCGAGATTGGCCTGATGAGATAGAGATGAGCGATGAAATAAAAAAACTTGTGGATAGAAAATGGAAAAGCTATGGCATCTAATCCATTTTTTAAAAAGAAAATAAGAAGACCATGTATTATCAGTCAATTATGAATAATCCGGCTGGAAAGTTAAGATTATTTCTTGAAATGATTAAGTTCTCCCATACTATCTTTGCTCTGCCTTTTGCGCTGGCAAGCGCATTTATGGCTGCTAATGGCAGCCCGAGTATTTACCAGTTCTTCTGGATTGTCACAGCTATGGTAGGTGCCAGGACCGGATCCATGGCTTTTAACAGGCTGGTTGATAGTAATATTGACGCAAAAAATCCGAGAACAAAAGACAGGCATCTACCAAGAGGTTTAATATCAAGGAAGACTGTAATTTTTTATATCATACTTTCTTTTTCTCTACTTGTTTTTTCTGCCTATAGGCTTAACAGACTGTGTTTTTATCTTTCTCCGATGGCTATTTTTATACTCATGGGCTACTCTTATACAAAAAGATTTACCTTCCTTTCCCATATTGTGCTCGGACTTGCCCTTGCTGGCGCACCTCTTGGCGCTTGGATAGCTATAAAAGGAGAGATTGATCTTTTGCCGGTTGTATTAAGTTTTGCAGTGCTATTCTGGGTTGCGGGCTTTGATATTTTATACGCCCTTCAGGACTACGAGTTTGACAGAAAAGAGGGGCTTTTTTCCATCCCGGTTAAGTTCGGCATAGAAAGATCTATTCTTATCTCCAGAATTTTTCATCTGATTATGATGGTTTTGCTTACTTATATCTATTTTTTAGGTAATTTAGGTATTTTATATCCTGTTGCGCTATTAATAATTGCTGTTTTGCTAATTTATGAGCACTCTCTGGTTAAAAAGGATGACCTTTCAAAGCTTGATGTTGCTTTTTTCAATATGAATGGATATATTAGCGTTCTATACTTTATTTTTATAGTCCTTGACATATACTGGGGAAAGATATGAAAAAACAGATAGTTCTTGGCATAACAGGCGCATCAGGTGCCTGTTACACCAGAAAGTTAATTGAAAAGCTTTCAGGAAGGGAAGAAAAGATATTTATGGTTGCTTCGGCAAATGGCCGTAAGATATTTGAAGAAGAAACTGGGCTAAATCTTTCTGAATTTGTTAAAGATTTTAAAAATTTTGTGATTGAAGATGAGAAAAATTTTTTTTCTCCCATAGCCAGTGGAAGCAATGACTTTGATGTGCTTATATGTCCCTGTTCAATGGGTTTTCTGTCGCGTTGTGCCTCAGGTATATCTCAGAGCCTTCTTGAACGAGCGGTTGACGTGGCGCTAAAAGAGAGAAACAGGGTGCTTTTAGTGATCAGGGAAAGCCCTTTAAATCTTATACATCTGGAAAATATGCTTAAGATATCCAGAGCAGGGGCTATAGTAATGCCTGCGGCTCCGTTTTTTTATTATAACCCCACAGGTATTGATGAGCTGGTAAATGATTTTGCAGACAGGGTATTAAAGGTTTTTCTTACAGATTATAATATTGATAAGAGGTGGAGTAGCTTTGGCTAAGTGCAGAAGTTGTGGCAATACAAAAAATTTTAATATCTGGTGTCAGATAAAAAAAATACTGGAAGTGGAGCTTGATGATAACAATCAGCTAATCTCCATAGTAGGAGAGCCGGAGGATGAGAACCTGAGTGAAGAAGAGATTACAGTAGCAGACAATGATATTGAGTTTGCGATGGTAAGCTGCGCATGGTGTGGAAGTACTGATATAGAGTTTAAAAAAGGAGAGAAACAGATTTATGTCCGGGAACAGTGAAAATATTAAAGATAAAATTAAAGATAAAATAATGAATGGAGAAAGACTTTCCTTTGATGAAGGTGTTTTCCTTTTTGAAACAAAGGATCTACTTTTTGTTGGTGAGCTGGCAGACCATGTAAATAGATTGAAGAATAATGATAAAGTTTATTTTAATGTAAACAGGCATATAAATCCCACAAATATCTGCGTTAATAGATGCAAGTTCTGTGCATTTTCCAGAGACACCGAAGACAAGGATTCCTATGAGTTTACCATGGAAGAAATGATAATGAAGGCAAAAGAAGCAAAAGCTCAAGGAGCAACAGAGCTTCACATAGTGGGCGGGCTTCATCCGAGGTGGTCTTTTGATTTTTACATAAATATGGTGAGAAAATTAAAAGAGGTTTCTGGAATGCATATCCAGGCCTTTACGGCTGTAGAGATAGACTATTTTTCAAAAATATCTGAAAAAAGTCTTGAATATGTTTTAACTGCATTAAAAGATGCAGGGCTTGGTTCCCTTCCTGGTGGGGGGGCAGAGATATTTCATCCTGAGGTAAGAAAGATTATATGTCCGGAAAAAATCTCGGGAGAGCGATGGCTTGAGGTAATGGAGGTAGCTCACAAAGTGGGGCTTAAATCAAATGCTACCATGCTTTACGGTCACATTGAGGAGTACTGGCATAGAGTTGACCATATGGAAAGATTAAGAAGGCTTCAGGATAAAACAGGGGGGTTTCAAGCCTTCATCCCTCTTGCCTTTCATCCAGAAAATACAAAAATAGAGAAAAGAAGAACTACCACAGGGTTTGATGATCTAAAAACACTGGCAGCAGGCAGACTTTATTTAGATAATTTCAAACATATAAAAGCATTCTGGATTATGCTGACCGAAAAGGTAGCCCAGATATCTTTATTTTTTGGAGTAAATGACCTGGATGGCACAGTGGTTGAAGAAAAGATTACTCATGCAGCAGGTGCAAAAACTAAGGAGTCCCTGACGAAAGAAGAGCTTATCTCCATGATTAAAGAAGCAAAAAAGATCCCTGTAGAAAGGGATACCATTTACAATGAACTCAGAGTTTACTGAGAAAATTTTTGATTTTTATAAAAACTCTTCAGAAAAAAAGAAAGATTTATTAGTACTATCAGTTTTAATTATAATAGCCCTTTTTATTATTCCTTTTCCATCAGAAGGAGTCATGGGCAGGGATGAAACGTCCTATGCTTTTCTTATGAAACATTTTGTTGATGGGACTTTCCTGAGTGATTATATTTTTATAGCCTTTCACCCGCTATTTTCTTTTCTTGGATCTTTTTTTGTTTATTTTGGAATGGAGCCAGAGATAGCTGGTAAAACTCTTAACTATATACTTTGCACTTTATCATTGGTTCCAATTTATCTTTCAGGAAAGATGCTCTTTTCACGTAATGTTGGTTTTATCGCAGGGCTTATGACAATTACTTTTACAGGATTTACCCAATGGGCAGCTATTGTTCAGGCTCAGATCACCTATGCTTTTATGCTTTTTATGTCCCAGCTTTTTATGGTGCTACTTTTCATACGAAAAAAAGCTATTTTTGCTGTTCTTGGAGGGATGTTTATTAGCCTTGCCTATTTATCGAGGGCAGAAGGCCTCGGTATTTTTGCTGGATGGATAGCAGTTTTTATAATTTATATTTTAATTAAAAAAGAAGATGTTAAAAAGCATCTTCTGGCTCTAAGCCTTTTTATAGCATCGTTCTTAATAGTAGCTACTCCATATGTTTACGCTTTAAGGCTTATAACAGGTGAGACCAAGTTTACTGATAAACTTTTTACACAGATTAGAGTTGCAACTATAGTAACCTATGGTTATGATTATGAGAAATTTAATTATGGCAATATTGATCTGCCAAAACTTACATGGATTAAGCTGGCTTTAAAAGCCTATCCTGGAAAAATCATAGAGTTTTTAAAAAACACCCCTGAACTATATAACTGGTTACCCTTGATTTTATTTATCTTTGCACTTTTTATAATGTTTTTTAAGAAAAAAGATAGATTAAAACTTATTTTCTTTTTTCCCTATCTTTATGTAGTTTTTATAATCCCATTCTTTTTTTTAACCCCCAATTTTTATCAGCCCTATGCGCCCATTCTGTTTATTATGAGCTCCTATGGTTTAGTAGAGTTAAAAAAATTATTAGAAGAGAAATTTAGTCCCAAAAAGGGTTTAATTATTTTCTCAATATTTTTTAGCCTTTTATGCTATGAGCATCTATTGCATAGTAAAATTAAAACATTCTTTTATCCTCCCCCTCCCGAAACTAATATTCAAAGCATAGTTTATCAGTCATATCGTGATTTTGGAAAACTGATAAAACCTATTATAAAACCTGGTGATAGGATTATGACAAGATATAACATAGTCGCCTATTATGCAGGGGGAGAGTATGTGGTTTTCCCTGATGTAAGCTGGCATGAGTTTTTAAATAATCTTGATAATCAGAAAGTTAATTACATTATTATCGGACCAGAGGAACAGGATATCAGGGCCGAGATATCCTTTGAGATTCTTAATAGAGTGATAACTCACCATCAGGATGCTCGTTTTCAACTGGTTAGGACAGATCTCCTTGCAGACTCTATGATATTTTCTCTAATCAGGGTTAATAAATAGATATGGCTGATTTTGATAGATATGCCGCTAATTATATTGAGCTGATTAATAAAGCTGTATATAAGTTCAGTTTATTTTTTGCAAAAGAAAGAGACTAAGGTTAAGATTTATTCTAAACAGTTTATTATTTTAGAGTTGAGTTTGGTATTTTTAATAAATTTAGTGATGTTTTTACCTTCAAGTAAAAGACAAATTTAGTATTTATCCTGAAAGCCTTGAATAGCTGTTTTTAATTTTTTGTAAAATTTGGTAATTTTATTCCAAATAACCATTTTAGAAGATAAAATAGTATTAAATCCAGGGAAACAGTCTCATTTAAGAATTAAGAATGCAGAAGACTTTTAAAGATGTTATCTATAAATATCGGTTTGAAATCCTTTTATCTTTTATAATTGTTGGTGGGTTTATTTTCAGGTTTCATTTAAAAGGATATCATCTTGTAATGGTTCCTGATTATGATGGTTATAATTATCTTAAAATAGCAAAGAAGATGACAGAAGGCGGGATGGCAAAAGAGGCTGTAAACTGGACTCCACTTTTTCCTGCCTTAGTTGCCCTCTTCTCCTTTATCCCACTTCCGCTTGATCAGATTGGTAGCTACATTAATATTACTTGTGGATCACTTACCGTTATTCCTATATATTTGATAGTAAAGAGAATTTTTAGAAGTAAGGAGGCTGGAGTTTTTTCTGTAATCCCCTACACCTTTCATCCTCAGATCGCTTTCGTGAATGTATTGGTTATGTCAGAAACTACATACATTTTCATGTTCTTTTTATTAGCCCTTTTTATCCTGAAATTTTTGGATGGCGGAAATCCTATTAAGTATGGCATTATTACGGGCATTACAGCTGGTCTGGTATATCTGGGTAGGAGTGAGGGGACTTTAATATTTTTACTCCTATCTCTTTTCTCCCTCTTTTTTAGCAGCCATTCTATGAGAGATAAGATCCTGTGGGTTATTATTAATATAGCCTGCTTTATTTTGACAATACTGCCCTATCTTTTGTTTTTAAGAAGTCAGGTTGGATATTTTATATTTGCAGGAAAATCTGTAGAGGTTCTACCCCAGTTGCGAATTATGCTTAACGTGCCAGATGACGTGCAAGGTTATTTAGGTATTTTTAAATATGACCCATATAAAACTTATCTGCATATAAAAAATAATTTTCTAAACCTGATAAGGATTATATCCTTTGGTAATTTTTATCTATTTTTAACCTTATGTGCACTTACTATCTCCTTTGGAAGTGCAATAAGTAAAAGCTCTTTTAAGTTTTTAAAGGGGCTTGCATTTTTTGCTTCTTTGCTTTCTTCTGCAGTAGCACCTTTGTTGTTTAATGTGGATATCAGATATGCAGTACCTGCCAATTCGGTCTTATCAGTTATGGCAGGGATAGGTATATATGGAGTTTCTTTAATACTTTCTTATTTTTTTAAATCAAAAATAGTGAAGATAGTCTGGTTTTTGTTAATCTTTTTTATAACCGCCTTTTGGGGATATTATGATAATTATTACCAGTTTGAAAAGCTTGGGGAGTTTCAGGAGATGCTGTATCAGGAAAGAATGCATAAGACAACAGGTTTATGGTTAAAAGAAAATGTAGATCCTCACTCAACCCTGATAAGTACCTCTCCCAACTATCTAATCGCCTACTATGCAGGAGACCTCAATTATGAAGATGCCAGTAAAAATCTGACTGAGAATGAGTTAGCAGAGCTTGTTTGCAAAGCACCCAACAGATATCTTATTATAACAGAGAAATCAGTTAGAAAATATTATAAGAATATGCAGTATCTGATAAATCCGATATCAAACAGTTTTTTGAGTTCCAAACTGGCTAACACTTTAGTCCCCATCTATTATGATTATGATACCCCGCTTGTCGTATATAAATGCAAAGAGTTTAGATAGTTTTTATAGCAGCTCTGCCGCCCTTTCTGCAAGCTTAGATCTTGCGCTCTGGGTAAGGTTAAGATAGCAGAAATTTTCTTCCTGGATAAAACGACTAATCAGGTAAGAAAGCCCATTGGAGCTAAAATCCAGATAGGGAGTGTCTATCTGGTAGAGATCTCCAGTAAATACAACCTTTGTACCTTCTCCACATCTGGTAATAATGGTTTTAACATCTAAAGGTCTAAGATTCTGTGCCTCGTCAATAATAATAAACCTGTGAGGCAGGCTTCTCCCACGGATATAGGTAAGAGGCTCAATCTGTATCATTCCTGAATCAATCAGATATCTTGAACTCTTATATTTAACAGGCTTCCCCTCTTTTTTAGATTCCTGAGGCGTACCTATAATCACATCCAGATTATCATAAATAGGTTGCATCCATGGACCAAGCTTTTCTTCCACATCTCCAGGCAGATATCCTATATCCTGACCTACTATGGGGATAACAGGTCTTGCAACCAGAATCTGCTCAAAATATCTTTCTACAATAGTTTCAGCCTCTTTATTTGAAGATTTTGCGCTTTGAAGTCTGGCAAGACTCTTTTCGAGAAGATGCATTCCAGCCGCTAAGGCAAGCAATGTCTTTCCTGTCCCCGCCTTTCCTGTAATGGCAACCACATCTATCTTATCGGTTAAAAGGGCATCGAGGGCACAGAGCTGTTCTATGTTTTTAGGCGCTATTCCCATGATGTTTTTCCATCTTCTTATGGGCTCCATATTTTTTTCGCCCCATACTCGGAATATCTCCTCGCCTCTTTTTAAATAGCGAATAGACCTGATACCGTTTTTATAATCATCATTCTCCAGAACAGAACCATATTTTTGAAAAAGATAAGTTTTATCGTGCTTATAATCCTGAACGGTAATCCCGAGAGCCTCTGCCTTAATTCGCACAGCTGTATCTTTTGAGACAAGAATAACGGGTTTTCTACTCTTTTTATTGTTAAGCTCAAGAGCAAGTGAGATTATCCGATTGTCCATAAGCACAGGACTGCAAGGGTTGTACTCCTTATCTATGGCTACCTGAATGACGCCGCCTGTGCTTAGTTTTATCCCCTTTGAAATATTTCCGTTTTCCCTAAGGGAATCAATTATTCTTAGAGCCTGCCTTGCCGAATAAGGAATATCGCCATGTCCTTTTTTGAGCTTATCGAGCTCTTCCACAACCGTAATTGGTATTACCACATCATTATCTTCAAACTTAAATATGCATTCAGGGTCATGAATAAGCACATTTGTATCTATGACAAAGGTTTTTTTCATCGGGACTCCTTAAATGTTTTTTGAAGGACAGATATCAAAAAGAACACACTTATCATGCATGGGCTTTTTTGCCTGACAGACTGCACGTCCATGAAATATGAGCAGATTTGACATATCCCTCCATCTATGCTTTGGGGTTATCTCCATCAGATCCTTTTCAATCTTTACAGGATCATCATAATCTGAGAGCCCAAGTCTACCAGCAAGCCTTTTAACATGGGTATCTACAGCTATCCCCTCGGAGATGCCAAATGCCTCTGAAAGGACAATATTGGCTGTTTTTCTTGCCACACCTGGCAGGGTTATAAGCTCTTCCATCCGCTCGGGCACTTTGCCATTAAATTTTTCCTGAATTATTATTGATGTTTCTTTTATGTTTTTTGCCTTATTTCTATAAAAATTTACCGATTTTATGAGCTCCATTATCTCTTCAAGCGGAGCGCTGGCAAAGTCTGATGGGGTTTTAAACTTTTTAAAGAGCTTTTCAGTTACCAGATTAACTCTATCATCAGTAGTCTGAGCTGAAAGTATGGTTGCCACAAGAAGCTGAAAAGGGGTTTCAAAGTTCAGGGCTGTTTTAGCCTCAGGATATATCTTTTCAAGTCTTTCCAGAATGATTTCAACAAATTTTATCCTATCCATCGAACCGCTCCCAAAAGAAGATTGCTAAATATTATAACCTTTTTTATCATAATGGCTAAATGAAAATTAAGGTCAAACCAGAAGATTTTATAGTAAAGGAGCAGACAGATTTTAAAAGCTCTGATAACGGTAAATACTATCTTTATATGCTCGAAAAAACAGGCTGGAATAGTATTGACGCCCTAAAGCTCATAGCAAGGGAAAATAATTTAAGCTTTAATGCTCTCTCTTACTGCGGTAAAAAGGATAGATATGCCAAAACATATCAGTACATAACCTCCGATAGAAAATTAGCTAAAACCCATATTAATGAGAATGTTACTCTGACTTTTATTAGCAGAACCTATGACAGGGCAGCTCCATCATTAATTATCGGCAATAGATTTGAGATAAAGATAAGAGACCTGACAAAAGAAATTATATTAAGGATAAAAGAACGGATTGATGAGGTTAAGAAATATGGATTTCCTAACTATTTTGGGGAGCAAAGATTCGGAAGCTATGATAAAAATCAGGGTTTTTTTGCAGAAAAATTTTTAAAAGCCCATTACAACGGCGCACTGAAATGTCTTTTATGTTCCATCCACACAGAAGATAAAAAGGAAGAAAAAGAGAGAAAAAGGATCTTTCTCGAAAGATGGGGAGACTTTAGTAGCCTTAAAGAGTATGCAAAAACAGGGGTTGAAAAAAAAATATTTCAACTACTTTCTGAAAAACCAAAAGCCTTTTTAAACGCCATACATCTTTATCCAGAAGAGGAGATATCTATGGCATTTTCTGCCTACCAGTCCTATCTGTGGAATAATATGATTAAAAAACTTCTTTTGACCAAAAATGTTACCGATAGAATTCAGATAAAAGAGTGGATTTATCCTGCATACCTCAGGCTATCTGAAGATGAGTTTAAATTTTTTAAAGACATGATAATACCAGTTCCTGGCATAAAGCCACATTTTGAAAGGGAGCTTGCAGAAAAGATATATGATGAAGTACTGAGAGAAGAAGGGCTCTATCAGGCAAGATTCAGTCAGAGAAAATACAGAAAGGTTATTATGAAATCCTTCCCGAGAGCAGCCATTGTTATACCAGAAGATTTGGAAATATTATCTGAATCAGAAGATGATCTGTATCAGAAAAAATATGCCCTGTCTTTATCATTTAAACTTCCGAGAGGCAGTTTTGCTACCATTTTATTGAAATCATTAATGATTTCTTCTTAGATATTGCAAAAATAGAGTTCAGTCTGTATTATGTTAACCATAATATTATTTGAGGTTGACTAATGAGCAGAGAAATACTGATTATCAATGGTTCTGCCAGAGAAAATGGAAATACGGATAATCTATTGATCCATCTGGTTAATGGCGTAAAAGAGGCGGGCAATAAAAGCTATCAGGTTGTTCTTAGAGAAAAAAAGATAGGCAACTGCATAGGTTGTTATACCTGCAGGTCGGAAGGCAGGTGTTTTATTGAAGATGATTTTACAGATATCAGAAAGGTTATGGAAAAGAGCCATAAGGTTGTATTGGCATCTCCGCTTTATTTTACTGGCGTTACAGGGCTTATGAAAACCTTTTTTGACAGACTTTTTTTCTATTACCATGAAAACAATAAAAATCTGATTATGGAAAAAAAGGCTTTTGTTATTACCACTATGAACCAGACTGATGTTGAGAGAGAGGCTTATCTTGTGAAAAAGTATTATAAAATTATGCTAAAAAGCATTGGTATGGAGATTGAAAGGATGCTTTTTTTCACAGATCTTATGGAGAAAGATGCTCACAAAAAATATCCTGCTTACCATGAGGAGCTTTACAGGCTCGGTCTATATTTATAACAGGGATAAAAATCCCTTTAATCTGCTGAAAAAGCTCTCGCTCTCAGGGGTATTTGATTGATCAAGCGACTCGTCCAGCTCCTTTAAAAGCTTTTTCTGTTTCTGACTCAGCCTGACTGGTACTTCTACTCTTAATGTCACCAGCTGGTCGCCTCTTCTTCCTGTATTCATATTGGTTATGCCTTTGCCTTTTATTCTCAAAACCTTACCGCTCTGAGATCCTTCAGGTATTTTGAGTTTAACCTTACCATCTATGGTGGGTACCTCTACCTCTCCCCCCAAAGCTGCTATGGTAAACCTGATAGGCAGTTCGCATATTATATCATCTCCTTGCCTGCTGAAAAATTTATCCTCTTCAACGTTTATCTGGATGAAAAGATCTCCCTTAGGAGCTCCCTTCTCGCCGTGATTACCTTCTCCTCTAAGTCTTAAACGCATGCCATCTTCAACGCCAGGTGGAATTTTAACTTTAATGTTTTTTTGTTTATATTCAAACCCTTCTCCTCTACAGGTGTTGCAGCTATCGGTTATTAGCTTGCCGCTTCCCTTACAGGAGTGACAGGTTTTGCTGATGCTGAAAAAGCCCTGCTGATATCTTACACTACCTCTACCATTACATGTACCGCATATAATTGGTTTGGAACCAGGTTTTGCGCCAGTTCCGTCACAGGTTTCGCATAGGACTTTTTTTCTGATATTTATCTCTTTTTCTGCACCTTTAGCAGATTCGAGAAAGCTGATATGCAGATTATATAGAAGATCCTCGCCGGGCTCTGCTCTTCTTGTCCTTCTATCGGTCTGACCGCCAAAGAAATCATTAAGTATATCTGAAAATATGTCACCAAAGTTAGTTCCGAATCCAAAGCCACCAAAGCCTTCTGCACCACTGAAGGGGCTTTCTCCCATAGTATGCCCGAACCTATCGTATCTTGCCCGCTTTTGTGGATCTGAGAGGACTTCGTATGCCTCGTTTATCTCTTTGAATCTTTCTTCAGCATGCTTATCGCCTGGATTTCTGTCCGGGTGGTATTTAAGAGCAAGATTCCTGTAAGCCTTTTTTATATCATTATCAGAAGCATCTTTTGGAACCCCGAGCACTTCATAATAATCTTTTTTTGCCACAACTCCCTCCAAATGCAAAAGCCCCCTGCAAGAGGGGGCTCAAAAATTAATAATTCTGTTTTTTTATTTATCCTTTACCTCTTCATATGTGGCATCTACCACATCCTCCTTTTTCTCCCCGGTAGTTTCACTACCCTGCGTGTGAGACTGCTGACTCTGAGCCTGTTTATACATAAGCTCAGCAAGGGCGTGGGACTTTGATACAAGCTCATCTGTTGCAGATTTTATAAGGTTAATGTCATTGGATGCGAGAGCATCCTTTGCCTTTTTGAGGGCTTCCTCTACCGATGATTTTGTTGAGGCATCAACCTTATCACCAAAATCTCTAAGATTCTTTTCAATGGTATAGACCAGCCCGTCCAGATGATTCCTTGCGTCTATAAGCTCTTTTTTCTTTCTATCCTCTTCAGCATGAAGCTCTGCATCTTTCACCATCCTTTCAATCTCCTCCTTTGATAGACCGCTACTCGGAGTTATCCTGATGGACTGTTCTTTCTGTGTTGCCAGATCCTTTGCGTTAACATGAACAATGCCATTGGCGTCTATATCAAAGGATACCTCTATCTGAGGAATACCGCGGGGAGCTGGTGGAATCCCTATCAGATCAAACTGCCCTAAAAATTTATTATCCTGAGCCATCTCTCTCTCCCCCTGATAAACCTTGATGGTAACCGCTGTCTGATTATCTGCGGCAGTAGTAAATACCTGACTTCTTTTGCAGGGGATGGTAGTGTTTTTCTCAATAATCTTGGTAAAAACACCACCAAGTGTCTCAATTCCGAGAGATAGGGGTGTAACGTCAAGAAGCAGTACATCCCTTACCTCACCCTTTAATACACCAGCCTGAATTGCCGCACCAATGGCAACCACTTCATCAGGATTTACGCCCTTGTGAGGTTCTTTTTTAAATATTTCTCTCACCTTTTCCTGAACCTTAGGCATTCTTGTCATACCGCCCACCAATATTACCTCGTCTATGTCTTCAGGTTTTAGCCCAGCATCTTTAAGGGCGATTCTGCAGGGCTCTTCAAGCCGCTCTATAAGATCAGCCACCAGAGCTTCTAATTTTGCCCGGGTAAGTTTCATTAAAAGATGCTTTGGTCCTGATGCATCGGCTGTGATGAATGGCAGGTTAATCTCTGTCTCCATAACTGTTGAAAGCTCACATTTTGCCTTTTCTGCAGCTTCCTTTAATCTCTGAAGCGCCATTCTGTCTGTTCTTATGTCAATTCCTGATTCCTTTTTAAATTCGTTAGCAATATAATCAACGATTCTCTGGTCAAAGTCTTCACCGCCAAGAAATGTGTCACCATTTGTGGATTTTACTTCATATACGCCTTCACCGATCTCAAGTATGGAGATATCAAAGGTTCCACCTCCCAGATCGAAAACGGCAACCTTCTCTTCTTTTTTATTTTTCCCCAGACCGTATGCTAAAGCCGCAGCCGTAGGCTCGTTTATAATTCTTAGAACCTTTAATCCTGCTATCTCTCCAGCATCCTTTGTTGCCTGCCTCTGGCTGTCATTAAAATAGGCAGGCACAGTAATAACTGCCTCAGTAATCTTTTCACCGAGAAAATCTTCGGCTGTCTGCTTCATCTTCTGAAGAATATAAGCCGAAATCTGCTGGGGGCTATAAGGTTTTCCACCAGCTTCTACCCATGCATCCCCAATGTTTGATTCTATTACCTTATAGGGCACAAGCTGCTGATGTCTTTTTACCTCATTTGAATTAAATTTTCTTCCTATCAACCTCTTAACTGCATAGATGGTCTTAAGTGGATTTGTTACTGCCTGTCTTTTTGCTAACTGTCCCACCAGTAGCTCTCCGCTGTCAGTAAAAGCTACCACTGAAGGTGTGGTGCGTGATCCTTCTGCATTAGGTATAACTGTAACATCGTTACCCTGCATTACAGCCACACACGAGTTAGTTGTTCCCAGATCAATACCTATAACCTTACCCATAAACTATTCCTCCTTAATATTTTCACTGTTATTTTCTTTATTAATCTCTTCTTCTTTAGTTTCAGCTTTTTTTGAAACAACCACAATGCCTGCTCTCAGCAGTCTGCCCTGTATGGTGTAGGCTTTTCTGAGCTCTTTAATAATAGTACCCTCAGGCAGGTCATCTCTCTCTTCCACCGAAGAGGCTTCATAAAAGTTCGGATCAAACCGTTCTATCCCCGTTACCTGCTCTACCCCGTAGCTCTTAAGTATGTCCAGCATACATTTTATGGTATATTCTACGCCCTGAATGAGCGCATCAATATTCTTAGATTCCCTGGTATGGGCTATTGCCATCTCAAGATAATCGACGGGTGTTAATATGTCTCTAATAAAGCCTTCCAGAGCAAACTTTTTAAAATCTTCCTTTTCTCTGGCAACCCGCTTCTTATAATTATCAAGCTCAGCCTCAGCTCTAAGCCAGTTGTTATAAAACTTTTCCTTCTCCTCCATGAGAGTCTTTAAAATATCCTCGTTAGAGGTGGATTCTTCTGCTGTCTCAGGTTTTTTCTCTTCATCAGTTACAGCATTATCCTGATTTTTTAACTCGTCAGTCATATTTTCCTCTCTATTCTTTAATTATCTCATCAACAAACCTTGCAGTAGATACAAGAAATGGAATAATATTACCATAATCCATTCTCATGGGACCAAAAACTCCAAGCCCACCAGTAAAATCTGAACCGTAGGGTGAAAGTACTACAGCGGCTTTATTAAGCTCGGTAGAAAGCTCATCGCCAATACATACCCTGACCCCCTTTTTATCAAGACTTTTTGTAAGTAGTTCAACAAATTTTGCCTTCTCCTTAAAGGTTTTAAAAATCTTTTTGATATCCTCCACCTGAGAAAACTCAGGGAAATCAAGAAGATTATCTTCTCCTTCTATCAGCAGATGCCTCTCTTCAATAGCTTTCTGCAAATTAAAAAATATCCTGTCAAAAAGATCCTTTAAATGCCGCATCTCTGAAAGCAGGTTTTCTCTGATAAGCTCAATGCTTTCATGCTTAGCCAGCCTGTCATTTATATAATTTGAAAATCTGTTTAACAGCTCCTGATTGATATCCTCGTTTGTTTCAATAATCTTATTCTCCAGCACCTCATAATCATAGAGGGTCACAACCAGAGTCTTATTTTTACTTACCTTTATAAAATCAATTTTTTTAGGTTTACTCACGTCAATTTTTGGTAGCATCACAATAGCGGTTTTTTTTGTAAAATCAGCTATAAACTGGGCAAGATATTTTAAAAAATCATGAACGTTACCTTTCAACTCATCAAGCTTTCTTTTAAGAAAATCAATCTCTAAGGTCTGATCCTGAGTTTTTTTTAGCATCTCTGATATATAAAACCTATATCCTTTATCGGTGGGGATTCTACCAGCAGAAGTATGGGGTTTATATATGTAGCCCATTTTTTCCATCTCTTCCAGATAATTTCTTACAGAAGCAGAGCTGAGATCTATAGGATAATTTTCAATAATAGTTTTAGAACCCACCGGCTCGGACTTAAAAATATGAAGCTCAATCAGGTAATTCAA
Organism: bacterium; assembly: GCA_041640455.1. Lineage (GTDB taxonomy): Bacteria > CALINM01 > CALINM01 > CALINM01 > CALINM01 > JAOAGA01. Next base: position 15,664 of record JBEQAF010000016.1, on the reverse strand, counting down.
TATCTTCCTATGTTTTTGATTTAGCTCATTAAAATCATCCTTCATGGTAAAAATAAGTTAATAACTTAGTTATAAAAAGTCAAGTAATCAGGGAAAAAATAAAATAAATCTAAGTTCAAAAAAACATCCCCAATTTAATTTACTTTATAATTGGTAAAAAGCTGTTCAGTAGCAAGATTAAAAATATCCTTGACAAACGGGAGATTAATCTAATAGATTATTTATACTATGGTTAAGAAAATTGCTATTATTTTGGTTGTGGCTTCTCTTTTTACAAGCCTTTTTTCCGGTGTTGCCAGCGCAAGAAGTTATGGAAGGCAGACTCAGGGTGAGGTGGTGTTTACCGACGCATTATACGGTGCGGCTGTTGGTGCCCTTATCGGTGTTGCCGCTTATGCGGTTGATAACGATGAGTTTGGCAATAAGGTAGGAGCTGGAGTTATAATCGGAGCTGTACTTGGTCTTGCCTATGGTGTTTATGAGACAAAAAGCTTTGTTGAGGTAAAGGATGGCAAAGCCTATGTTTCTATGCCCAAGCCGGAGGTTGAGCTTAAAGGAAAAGAGATAGTCTATAAGCTTCCGCTTCTTAAAGCAGAGTTTTAATTATAAAGCCGAAGTGGTGGAATTGGCAGACACGCTATCTTGAGGGGGTAGTGGTGATGAACCGTGCGGGTTCGAGTCCCGCCTTCGGCATTATTCCATAAAAGTCTGGCTTGTCCAGGCTTCTTTAATTTTTAGGACTATGGACACTAAAAAAGAAAGTCAGAAAAATCCATCCCCGCTATTCCCATTTTCCGCCATTGTGGGTCAGGATCTTATGAAGCTTGCGCTTCTATTAAATGTTATAGATCCCAAAATTGGTGGAGTACTGATAAGGGGAGAAAAAGGTACTGCCAAATCTACCGCTGTCCGTTCACTGGCAGTTCTTCTCCCACCTATGGAAGCAGTCTCTGATTGTCCATTTCACTGTGACCCGAAAGATCTGACTGCCCTTTGCGAGGATTGCAGGATTAAGGCGGAGGAGGAGATTTCTTTTAATATCAGTCATGTGCCTGTTAGAGTGGTTAATGTGCCGCTTGGGGTTACCGAAGATAGACTGCTTGGAACCATTAATATTGAGAAGATTTTCAAAGAGGGTAAAAAGCATTTTGAACCTGGCATATTAGCAGAGGCAAACAGGAATATACTTTATATTGACGAGGTCAATCTACTGGAAGATCATATTGTGGATGAACTGCTTGACGTAGCCGCTATGGGTGTCAATATTGTGGAAAGGGAAGGCGTGTCCTTTTCCCATCCAAGCAGATTTATCCTTGTAGGGACAATGAACCCTGAAGAGGGTGAATTGAGACCTCAGCTTATTGATCGGTTTGGACTATCGGTAAGTATTGAAACCATTAAGGATGAACAGCTCAGGAAAGAGATTATAAAAAGAAGGATAGCCTTTGAGAATGAGCCTGAAAGTTTTATAAAAAAATGGCAGTTAATGGACAGAAAGATCACCCGATCAATTGTTAAAGCAAAGTCCCTGCTTAAGAAAATTAAAGATGAAGAGTGGCTCTTTGATGCCATTGCAAAGATCTGTATTGAAGCCAATGTGAGCGGTCACAGAGCTGATACCATTATGTTGAGAACTGCAAAAGCCTATTCTGCTTTTCAGGGCAGAAGGGCTGTATCAATCGATGATATACTGATTGCCGCAAGGTTAACGTTGCCCCACAGGCTAAAGAAGAGGCCGCTTGATGAGGAGAAAAAAACAGGTGAGCTTTTTGAGCAGATTGTGACAATTGTTAAAGAGTTCGAAGATAGAAAAGATATTAAAGCCCCCTTAGAGTTCAGGGAAAAAAAAAGCCCAGAATCTTAGCTTCAGCGCTGGAAGATATAAGCGGTGGAAGAACTCATGAGCTTTTCAAACCAAATGAAAATATTAATCTGAATATAATCTCTAAGTTTTATAAATCAGGCAAAAGAAAAACTAAAAATATTAATGGTAAACGTGGCAGGTTTATCAGGTCAGTTCCTTACAGCGAGGAATATTCTATTATCTCGCCTATACGGTCAGTTATTAATCTCTCTAACAAGCTGAGAGAACGATCATTAAAGGATATAAGAAAGTCTGAGCTGATGGCTAAAGCTCTTGGAAAAAAAAACCAGACATCCATACTTTTTGTAGTTGACGCCTCAGGCTCTATGGGGGTGGAAGACCTGATGGCAAAAACTAAGGGGCTGGTTTTTGAGATTCTTAAGGATGCCTATATAATGAGAGAGAGAGTAGGTTTTATTACCTTTAGAGGTACCACTGCTCAATATATTCTCCCCTTTACCAGAAGCATAGAGATGGCTAAGGAAAAGCTTAAGGAGATTAAAACTGGGGGTAAAACCCCGCTATCAATAGCACTCGAAAGGGCATATCTGGAGATTGAAAAGGAGATCAAAAGGCATAAGGATAATGAGATAGTACTTTTAATATTTTCTGACGGAAGGGCAAATAGATCCGCTACAGGCGATGACCCATTTGAAGAGGCAGTTGCTGTTGCAAAAAAAATATCTGAAAAGAGAGTTAAGAGTTTCATAATTGATACAGATCCCACATGGATTCACTATCCCTACGCAAAAGATCTCGCAAAATCTATAAAAGGTAAGTATCTAAAACTTAAAGATATTTTTGAAGGAAATATCAGGGATATTATATACCAGTAGTTTAATTACCTTTTCTGACCTTTAGCTTCAAACCCTTATAAGATTCAATGATTACAGGCTCATCAGCGGATATGGGCTCATCGGAAAAAGCGCTCCAAAGCTCACCCTGAACAAGTACCCAGCCGCCTTTAGATGTTATCTCAGACCTTGCAAGACCTTCTTCGCCTATAAGAGCCTCCATTCCCAGTGGGCTTTTTCTTTTAAGAGCCTTTCTGGCAGTTCGTACTGCAAGAAAAAAAAGCAGACTTATTAATATCAAAAGTGGCAGCATTTTGAGCATTATGCTGGCAATATTTATATCTTTAGGTTCAAAGAGCATTATAAAGCCAATGACAAGAGATATAATGCCGCCGAGCCCTAAAAGTCCGTGAGAAAAGATAAAGGCTTCAAGAATTATCAGCGTGACTCCGATTATGACCATAATAATTCCTGCGAAATTCACCTCCAGTATCTGAAGGGCGTAAAGACTCAGTATAAGCAGTATTAATCCAACCACGCCAGCCACATATCCGCCTGGACTTGCCAGCTCGTATATGATTGCGTAGATAGCAAGGATCATAAGCAGATATGCTACTGTTGGATTAGCTATTATATCCAGTATCCTGTGTTTAAATGACATCTCAAAGTTTATTATAGTTTTGTTCTGGGTATTTAATATCCTTTCACCGAGTGTAGTTTTAACCTTTTTTCCATTAATGGCTTTTAAAAGCGAGTTAAGGTCATCGGGCACAAGGTCTATTAACTGCTTTTCAAATGCCTCTTTCTCTGTCAGAGATATGCTTTTCTCTACCATCTCCTGAGCTACCTGAATATTTCTTCCTCTTAACTCTGCAATAGATCTGATAAAAGCCTTTGCATCTTCGGCAACTTTCTGCGACATGACAGAGTCTTTAGCTTCACCACCGCCGATTGATACAGGATGGGCTGATCCCATATTGGTTCCCGGTGCCATTGCCGCTATATGGGCAGCAATGGTTATAAATACTCCTGCAGAGCCTGCACGGGCACCCTTAGGGCTTACATAGACTATGATCGGAACCTCACTTGATAATATCTCTTTTACGATCGATCTCATGGAGGTTTCAAGACCACCAGGTGTATCAAGTTCAATGATTAAAGCCTCAGCAGATTCCTTTTCAGCCCTTTTTATGGCGCCTTTGATATAATCCTTGATGGTAGGGTTAATAGTGGCTGAGACCTTTGCCAGAATAATATTTTCTCCTGCCTGAACAGGGAGAACCAAAGAAAAAAAGATTAAAAGAAGAAAAATATACTGGCGTATATAGATCTTCATTTTGATTATTTAAGATTCTGTTCTATTGCCTCTAAATCTGCTCCGTCAATTCTCTGTCCATTTACCCAGAGAGCTGGCGTGCCTCTGACCTGTAATTTTTTTACCACATCTTCATGTTTTTTCAAAGTCTCTTTATGCCTGTCCACCACATCCTGCCCGATTTTGTTAACGTCAATTTTTCCTTCAACAACCTCTTTATATGCCTTCTCTTTGTCAGCGCTGTCCAATACATAGGAAACCTTTTTCTCAGCCAGAGGATGAATCTGTCTCAAAGGAAAAAAAATGACCCTGAGCTCCACATCCCTGTTTTTTAAAAAATTGTCAACCTTTTTACAAAAGGGACAGTCAGGGTCGGTTATAAGTAGAACCTTGTTTTTTCCCTTTCTGACCAGCACCGAAAGCCTTTCCGCCTCTTCAACAAACTGAGAAAATTTCTTGTTCATGGAACGTTCTGTGAGGTTCACTTTATCTCTGATAAGAGCTCCTATGAATATGCTTCTTGTGGGCAGGTGATAATAGATAATAGCGTCGTCCGTATCTATCTCATAAAAATCAGGTATATCCATGGACTTTATGTCTGATACGTCAACCTCAAAGCTATCCCTGATATCATCCTTAATAGCCTTAATCCTGTCCTCGCTTAGATTCTGTGCAAAAGAAAGAGAAGAGATGATACAGATTAAAAAAAATATTTTTACCAGAGATTTCACTATATCCTCCTGAATTTCTTTTAATTTATCATAAACTAAAAAATTTTTTTTGACTACCTGTGTTTTTTTATATACAATCAACTTATAAAAAAATTGTGAGAATGCTTTAAAGCTTCAGGGAATCCTGTGAAAATCAGGAGCTGCCCCGCAGCTGTAAGCGTGGACGAAAGCCTGAATGCCACTGTCATTATGATGGGAAGGCAGGTAAGTAGGATGATACGCAAGCCAGAAGACCTGCTTTAAAGCTTTGGCACGTTCTCCTCGAGGGAGGAAGAAGGCTAACAGGGCTTATAATCCCGACTTCTTATCTTGGAGGAGTCGGGATTTTTATTTTATGAGAAAAATTATAAAAATAGCTGATGTTCTGGAGGAGAAAGTAGAAAAACTGGAAGGGGAAATAATTGTCCCTAAAGTTCTGAAAGACATGGATCTGCTTGAATATATTGATAAAAGACTTGAAAATACAGAAAAAGAAGAAGATCTAAACGGCAGAAGACTCAGTCTTGAAAATGAACGAAGCTTTCTTTTGAAGCTTAAAGAGAGAATTAAAAATGGCAGATAGGGCACACGGCGGACATAATGGGGTAGAGCTGGATTTCAGTGTAAATCTAAACCCCCTTATCACAGTCAGAGAGTTAAAAAGGATTATTACCCCACTTATTGAGTCTGTTATACCCTATCCTGAGACAAGGGCGCAGAGCCTTGTCAGAAGGGTGTCCCAATATCTTGGGGCAGATGAAAAAAGGATTATAGCTGGCAACGGCTCGATTGAGCTTATGTATTGTCTTCCACGAATACTTGATATAAAAAGAATAATTACCCTTGAGCCCACATTCTGTGAATATCGTTATCTGGCAGAGATAAACAATCTGAATCACCTGCCATTATTTTCCCAAAGTTGCTTTTTTTGGGATTTTGTAGAGATTAAGAAAAAGCTTACGGAGAAAGATTTAATAATTATCTGTAACCCCAATAACCCTACAGGCAATCTTTTCTTAAAAGATGAGATTATTAAACTATGTGAAACCAGAGCTTATATCCTGGTTGATGAGGCATTTATGGATTTTTCAGAAAGAGATGAGTCTGTAATTGGCTACCTCAAAGATTTCCCCAATCTCTTTGTTCTCAAATCCTTTACCAAGATATTTTCTCTGGCAGGCTTAAGAATAGGTTTCCTTTTAGGAGATGAAAAGACAATTAGCCAGGTGGACAGAATTCTACCTCTATGGAATGTAAATGCCCTTGCGCTGGAGGTAACAAAAAGTCTAATTGATGATAATGAAATTATTGAAAAAACAAAGAGATATATTAAACATGAGAGAGACTTTTTGATCAAAAAGCTAAAAAAATTTCCCATTGAGATATTTGAAAGCGTTGCAAACTTTTTATTATTAAGATTTGAGAATGCCAGAGGATTTTCAAGCTTTTCAAAAAGCAGAGGGCTGGCTGTCAGGACGCCCGATGGCTTTTTAGGGCTTAATAGCAGCTATCTGCGCATTGCTGTAAAAAAAAGAAGGGAAAATATTATGTTGATTAAACTCTTTGAAGAGTTTTTTAGAAATATATGAGCGGGCTACCCTTAGAAACCATTGTAAGCTATAAAACGAGCTATATCTTTCTTGGGCTTTTTTATGAGCTCTTTTTTCAATACCCTTCTTTTCTCCCTCATCCTGTAAGGATTATGGGGAAGATAATTCAGGGTGGTGAGGAGCTCCTTAAGGGTGAGAGGGATAGCAAATTTGCAGGATTTTTTAAAGGTTTTCTGCTCACCATTATCTGTACAGGCTCTGTATATGTGTTTTTCTATTATCTTGAGATGCTTATTACCAATATTTATATTCGGTTTTTTTATAATGCATTTTTTACCATATCTATCCTTGCCCCAGGCTCTCTGTTTTTTGAGTGTCTCAAAACTGCAAAGCTCTGCCAGCTAAAGATGCTGGAAGAGTCAAGAAAGGCTTTATCCATGCTGGTTACCAGAGATACAGATGCGATGAATGAAGAAAAGATTTACGAGACAACCATAGAAACCCTGTCTGAAAACCTCTGTGATGGAGTTATCGCCCCAATGTTTTATCTATTTATCGGCGGAGTCCCCCTTGCAATGGCTTATAAGATGGCTTCCACCCTTGATTCTATGATTGGCTACAAAAATGAAAGATACGAATATTTTGGAAAAACAGCCGCCAGAGTGGATGATCTTTTAAACTTTATCCCTGCGAGGATAACTGCCTTTCTGATCTTTATTTCTGCCTTTATATTGGGTCTAAATATAAAAGAAGCAATAAAGATCTGGCGGAGAGATAATAATAAAACCGACAGTCCTAATAGCGGTCATCCCGAATCTGCCATGGCAGGGGTGCTTGGAATAAAGTTTGGCGGTAAGGTAAGCTATTTTGGTAAGGTTCATGAAAAACCCGTAATCGGTACAGGGAAGAAAATCGCTGACTTTGAGACTGTTAAAATGGCAATAAGGGTCTCATATTTCTGTTTGCTGGTATTTCTGGTTACAGGGCTTACGTTTGAATATCTGATAAAAAGGTTTTTATGAACGTAAAAGGTATTGTTATATCGGCAGTTAAGAGCGGTTCTGGAAAGACTACTGCGGCTCTTGCTGTTATGAGAGCTCTTAAAAAAATAGGTTTTCAGCCTGTGCCATTCAAGGTTGGACCAGACTTTATTGATCCCTCCCATTATAAGGCTGTCTGTGGTATTTCGGGAAGAAATCTCGACAGCTTTATGATGGAAAAAGATTTTATGAGATGGAATATACTGGATGCTGTTTCAGAAGCGGGAGGAAAAAATAATTTTCTTGTTCTGGAAGGGGTTATGGGGCTTTTTGACGGGTATGGAGAGGATGGTAGAGGTAGCACCGCAGAGATCGCTAAAATACTGAAACTACCAGTGGTGCTTGTGGTTGATGTGAAGGGGATGGGGCAGTCGTTGCAGGCTCTCATTCATGGTTTTAAAAGCTTTGATAAAAAGATTAATCTGGCAGGAGTAATTTTAAACAATGTGGGTTCTGAAAGGCATGAGAAGCTGTTAAGCTCTCTGATAAAAAAATCGGGACTTAAACTGGTGGGCGTTATAAAAAAGGATGAGCAGTTAAAGATTGAAGAGCGTCATCTGGGAATAAAGATGGGGTATGAGGTTGGGGAAGATACACTTAAAGCCATTGATAGAGCTTCTGAAGGGATTAATATAAGAGCTCTGCTTGAAACGGCAGAAAAAGGTGCAGATATAGATAGCAAAAGACTCTCATTCAAAAAATCAGACATCAGAATTTACATAGCAAGAGACGAAGCTTTTTCTTTTTGTTACAGAGAGAATATTCGTGTTCTTGAGTCGTTGGGGGAGGTCAGATTTTTTTCACCAATAAGAGATAAAAAACTTGAAGCCCCTGATTTTATTTATCTTCCTGGAGGATATCCCGAGCTTTTTGGAGAAGGATTATCTGATAATAGGAGCATGATGAGCTGTATAAAAGACCATGTGGAAAGAGGCGGATTTCTCTTAGCCGAATGTGGAGGTTTTATATATCTTTGTAAAACTCTTAATACAGATGGGAAATTATTTAATTTTTGTGGGGTCTTCCCTTTTGAGATGGAGATGGGAACAAGGTATAGCAGCCTCGGATATGTGGAGGTTGAGGCAGAAAATAATCCTATCTTTGGCAGTTCAAAGCTAAAAGGACATCGTTTTCATTATAGCTATATAAAGAACCCGGATCTGTCAGTACAGAAAACCTATCTTTTAAAAAGGTATGATGAGATTTTAAAAGAAGGATATACTTACAAAAATGCAGTGGGTAGTTATGTTCATCTGCATTTCGGATCTAATATTAGTGCCATTAAAGTAGCTTTAAAAACCCTTTCAGGAGGAAAATAAATGACCATAATAATTTTAAGTCATGGTAGTCGGGGAAGCAGGGGGAATGACCTTTCAAAAGAAACGGCTATTGAAGTGGAGAATAGACTTGGGGCAAGAACTGTATTTGCAAATCTTCAGCTGGCGAAACCCTATCTGACTCAGGTGGTAAAAGATCTTTATGATGAGGGGGAGAGAGAGTTCATTATTCACCCCTTTTTTCTGCATGAGGGGGTTCATGTAAACGAAGATATCCCTAAGGAGATAGAGGAGCTTAAAAAAGAGTATGCCGATGCCTCTTTCAGGATTACAGCTATTACAGGAAAGAGCGGGCTTATAAAAGAGGCAGTTATTCAGATGGTTTCGGGGGAGATATGAGACTTTCACCTAAGGAGATTGAAGAAAAAAGCATGCAAATTATTGAGTCAAAAATTCCTAAAGAGCTTTACAACCAGGAAGAGCTTCTTATTGTAAAAAAAATTATCCATACCACAGCAGATTTTTCTCTCAGGAAAAATATTGTTTTTAAAAAAGGCGCCATAGAACAGGCGGTAAAAAATTTGAGAGAAGGGAAAGACATAGTAACAGATGTATTTATGGTAAAAGAAGGAATATCGCCTGAGCTTTTAAAAAATTACAAAGGTAGCATCCACTGTTTTATAAGAGACAGGGAGGTGAAGGAGATTGCGGAAGCATCAGGGGCGACAAGGGCTGAATCGGCTGTTAAATATGCAATTGAAAAGATTAAAAATCTGGGCATCTTTGCCATAGGCAATGCACCAACAGCCATATTTGAAATAATAAGACTTTATAAAGAAGGAAAGATTTCAAAAGATGTAGTGGTTCTTGGCTTTTGTGTGGGGATGGTGGGAGCAAAGGAGGCAAAACACGAGCTTCTTAAATCGGATATGCCTGCCATAGCTCTTAAGGGGAACAGGGGAGGTAGTCCCATTGCAGCAACCACTTTAAACGGATTGTTAAAACTTGCTTTTAAATAACATAGGAGGAAAAGCTATGAAAAAGTTTGCGCTGATTTTTGTATTGATTTTATTGCTTGCAGAGAATGCATCTGCCATGCATCTTTCGGAAGGTATTTTACCTCTAAAACATTCGGTGATATTTTCAGTAATATCGCTTCCCTTCCTGTTTTATGGATTCAGACTGATTAAGAAGAAAAAATCTGAAAACCCACTTTATTTTTCTATGGTGGGGCTTATTGGTGCTACTGTATTTGTTCTCTCAGCCTTTCCCATACCAGTCCCTATAATTGGCACCTGTTCACATCCAGCTGGCACAGGGCTTTCTGCGATAGTTTTAGGCCCCTTTCAGAGTGTGGTGGTGGCTTTTATCTCGTTACTAATTCAGGCTCTATTTATGGCGCATGGTGGATTATCCACTCTGGGAGCCAATACATTTACTATGGGTGTATGTGGTTCATTTTTTGGTTTTTTAGCTTATTTCCTTTTGAAAAAAGGCAATTTCTCCAGTTTTGTAGCGGGTTTTGCTGCAGGCTTTGTGGCTGATATAGCAACCTATTTCTTTACCTCATTTGTTCTGGCAGTATCAATTGCGCCTGAGTTCTGGCAGGGGCTTCTGGAGGTAAGCCTTGCCTTTGTTCCAACTCAGATCCCGCTTGCCATACTGGAAGGGCTGGTAAGTGGTTTTGCTATAAAGTATATTGAACAGCATCAGCCAGCTTTTTTAACCTTAAGAATAGTTTAATTTTATCGGGGAGGTTCTATGAAGATAAGAATAGCTTTAATAATTGTACTTCTTGGTATATTATTATCTTTCAGTAATGTACTAGCGAAAGAAAACTGGGCAGGGGTAGATGAGGCAGTGATAGAAAAATATGCAAAAAAATTCGGTGTAGAGCCAAAAGAGCCTATTATAAATACCGATCAGGGAGACCTGCTTCTTTTTATTTTTACAGCCGCAGGGGCACTGGGTGGGTTTGTAATCGGGTATAACTTTAGAAAAATTTTTAAGGAAAAGAGGGTATGATTATCTCACCTGCCTTTGAATACATGGCTTATGAAAACAGAAGCCTTTTGAAAAAAATTAATCCGCTGATAAAAACTGCCCTTCTTCTGGTCTATCTATTTCTTAATCTCTGGGTAGAGGGCTATTATTATTTAACCATATTCTCCCTTTCTCTACTGCTTTTTATCATTGCTCGAATCCCCTTCAGCTATGTAAAAAGAGCGGTTTTGCTTTCAGTTTTTATAGCTGCGGCACTTTTTTCGGTAAAGTTTTTTCTCTGGAAAGAAAAATACCTGCTTAACATGGCTATCTCTTCCTTAAGGGTTATTGCTGGAGCTCTATTAATTTTAGGCTATGTGGCAACCACAACACTAAATGATATTATCTCTTCATTGAAAAAAATGAAAGTTCCAGACATATGTCTTGAGACATTTATAGTTATCTATAGATACATATTCATTATTAATGATGATGGATTAAGGCTTAAAAACGCCCAGATGATGAGAATGGGCTACAGGGATTTTAAGACTTCCATAAGGTCAATGGGTGATCTCTGGGGGGTTTTGTTTTTAAGGGCTGTTGGGAGAGCTGAGAAAGTAGTTGATGCGCTACATGTGAGAGGGTATAGAGGAACCATCTATTATCCCTCAGAGTTTAGAGAGATTAGTTCAAAGGATATAATTATCTTTATTTTTGGGCTCATCCCCATTGTATTTGGGATATTATGCAAGCTTTAGAGGTTAAGCATTTAAGTTTTTCCTACGATGAAAAGGTAGAGATCCTATCGGACATAAATCTGTCGGTAGATGAAGGAGATTTTATAGCCATACTTGGAGCTAATGGGGCTGGTAAAAGCACCCTTTTAAAGCTAATAAACGGGCTTTTAAAAAAATATTGCGGAGAGATTTATATTTATAACCAGCCCTTAAAAGATATAAAGAGAGATGAGCTTTTTAAAACCATATGCACTGTTTTTCAGGATCCCAATGATCAGCTCTTTGCCCTTACTGTATTTGATGACATATCCTTTGGTCCCAGAAACATGAGATTGAGCGATAAAGAGGTAAAAGAAAGAGTCACTCAAGCCCTGATAGATGTGGGGCTTGAAGGCTTTGAAAACAGAGCAATTAAAACGCTTTCATATGGACAGAAAAAGAGACTTTGCATTGCTGGTGTGCTTGCTATGTCACCAAAGATAATGCTTATGGATGAGCCCTTATCTGGTCTTGACCCGATGGGTGTAAGAGAGATAGCAACCTTGCTTAGAAAGCTAAACAAGGAGAAAGGACTAACAGTAATTATGGCTACCCATGAGGTGGATCTGATACCCATATTTGTGGACAGGGTGGCAATATTAAGCAGGGGGAGGATTGTCAGATTCGGTGAGCCCGCGCAGGTTTTTGATGATAAGGACGAGATTAACAGTGCGAAGCTAAGACTTCCATATATTGCAAAACTTATGAGCCAGCTTAAAGATGATGGGTTCATTGATTTTGAAAAGATGCCCCTAACAGTGGGAGAAGCAAGAAGGGCATTGCTTAGCAGGTTATAAATGATAAAAAAATTAAGAGAAGGATTTACAACCGGGGCGGCATCAGCTGGCGCAATCAAAGCGGCGCTTAATGCTCTACTATTAAAAAAAGCCCCTTCCTTTGTAGAAATTTTAGCACCTGCTGGAAATCTTAACATACCGGTTGCAAGATATGTTTTGTCTGATAGATATGCCAGTGCTGTGGTTATAAAGGACGGAGGAGATGACCCTGATAGCACTCATAATATTGAGATAGTGGCAGAGGTCTTTACAGATGAATATTTTAAAAATACAAGCATACTGAGCAAACTTAAGCTTTCTGAAGATTTTGATTTTTATGCCTCTAAAGGGATAGGCATTGTAACTCGCAAAGGGCTGCCGGTAACTCCCGGAGAGCCGGCTATAAATCCTGTCCCCAGAAAAATCATAAAACAGAATGCAGAAAAAATTATTTCGGGACTTAAGATTAAAGATAAGATAAGTATTGTGCTGTCAGTTCCGAGAGGGGAAGAGATTGCAAAAAAGACCCTCAATGAAAGACTTGGAATTATAGGTGGTATCTCCATATTGGGCACCACAGGGATTGTAAAGCCTGTATCTATGGATGCCTTTAAAGAAAGTATAAAAATGGCATTAATGGTTGCGAGAGAAGCCGACACCGAAAAGATTGTGCTTTCCTTTGGCAGACAGAGTGAAGAGGCGGTGGAAAAGATTCTTCATCTTGGACGAGAGAGCTTTGTTATTATGGGAGATCATTTTGATTATGCCCTTAAAGAGGCTAAAAAAATAGGTTTTAAAAAGATCTTTATAGCAGGCCAGCTTGGAAAGATTTTAAAAGCCCTTCTGGGGTATAAAAACACTAATGTAAAATATGGCGAGTTTAATATTGATCAGGTTATAACCTTTTTTAAAAATTCAGGGATTGCTAAAAATGATCTTAACACACTAAAAACTGCCCATACGGCAAGACATTTAATGGAGATCATTGAAAGAGAAGAGATGGATTATATTCTTGATCGGCTGGTAATAAAATTTAAAGAGATGTTTAAAACAGAAGTTTTTCTGGTGTCCTATGATGGAAAAGTTATCAGAAAAGCTTAATATCCAGATTGTAGGTATTCCATCATCCTTCTACGAAGGCTTATCAGCTGAGGCAAAGAAGATACTTGATAAAGCCGATAAGATCTTTTCCAGCAGGCGTATCTATGAAAGACTTGTAGCTATTAATGCACTCAAGGGTAAGTTACAACCTTTTCCTGAGAAACTTTCTGATCTCCCTGAGAAAATCAAAGAAGAGAAAGGAAATATTGTTATCACCGCCACTGGTGACCCTGACTTTTTTGGTATTACTGCCTTTCTGAAAAAATATTTTGATAAAAATATTGAAAAGATCTTACCTGCCCTTTCTACCATGCAGGAAGCATTTGCAAAAATTAAAATGAGCTGGGAAGATGCAGGTTTTTTAAGCCTGCATGGTAAAAGTAGAGAACAGCTTATCCCTTTTCTCCTAAAATATAAAAAGGGTTTTATATTTACATCCGATAAAACTGATGCCCTTTTTATCCTGAAAACCTTAAAGGAGCTCAGACTGGAAGAGTTTAGTGTCCATATCTTTGAAAATATAGGTTACGAAGATGAAAAGATAAGATGTATAAAATTCCCTTATCTTCTAAGAGAGCCGCTCTCTGACCTTAATGTGGTAATCTTTGAAAGGGATGGAGAGTTAAAAGATTATATCGGTTTGGGTATAGAGGATGATAATTTTGATAAAAAGCGGGGGCTGATAACCAAAAGAGAGGTAAGAGTAAATATAATATCCCTCTTATCTCTAAAGGAAGGGCAGATTTTATGGGATATTGGTGCAGGCTCAGGCTCTGTATCCATAGAGGCTTGTTACAATCCGAAAGGAGTTCTGTGTTATGCCATAGAAAACGATAGCCAGTCATTTTTTAATCTGAAAAGCAATATAAAAAAATACTCAGCAATAAATGTAAAACCTGTCTTTGCGAGCTTTAGAGATGTTTTCCAGAGCCTTCCGGTGCCAGATAGAGTGTTTCTGGGTGGCGGTGGGGCTGACTGGCTTTTTAATCTTAAAAGCTCCTATGATATGCTGAAAAAAGGCGGAATATTGATTATATCGTTAGTTACTGCAGAGCATCTTTCTGAAGCTATAGTTTATTTTAAAGAAAATCAGATAGAATATGAGCTTTATAACATCTCTTGCTTTTATACCGAGAAAATAAAGGATAGCAACATTTTTAAATCTAAAACGCCTGTCTTCCTGATAAGAGTGAGAAAAGTTGACTGATAATATTAATGAAAAGATAGAGCGGGTAATTTATTTTTTAAAAAACCGTCTTTCCATCCCCTTTAGCTTAAAAATAAATAACAATAGCTCTGTCGTAATAGGGGCAAGAAGAAAAGATGGATTTTTAAGCATCAGTCTGCACCATATTTTCCTCTATGCAAAAGAAAAGATATTGGAGGCTGTAGCTGATTTTATAAAAAATCCGAGATCAAGACCTGAAATACTCAAAGATTTTATCAAAAATAACCATCTGACCATTAGAAAAAAAATCTGCAGACCTGATAAAGCTCGTGGAAAATGCTATAATTTAACTGAATGTATTGAAAGATTAAATAAGAAATATTTTGAGAATAAGATTGATGCAAAAATAGGCTGGGGTAGACAGTCAAGAAAAGGTGCCAGAAAGATCGCTCTCGGATCCTGTAAAATTAAAAGTGCTGAAATCACCATAAATCCTCTGCTGGATAATCCTCATATTCCCGAATACTTTCTGGAGTTTATAGTCTATCATGAGATGCTTCATATTTTTCTTGGCTTTGAGGAAAAGAATGGAAGAAAATATGCCCACACGAGTGTTTTTAGAGACTATGAAAAGAGATTTGAAGAGTATGAAAAGGCAAAAGAGTTCGAAAAAATCTTCTTTAAAAACAAAAACCATTTCAGTTGAAAATATCTGTAAAAATACGGAATGTAAAATCAGGTCAGCTGGTTGTAGGGGAAACCCATACTGTTACGGATTTAAAAAATAAATAATTGAAAAATAATGGTATTTACTGACCACTCGGCAATATAAAAATATTTATTGACATATTCAAATTATCTAATATATAATTTTTAAGAAGTATTAAACAGGGCAGGAGGAGCTTATGGACATAACGAGAAGAGATTTCCTGGCTGTTACCACAACATTGGGTGCTACTTTGCTTTTGGGCAATTCAGCCTATGCAAGAGAAGGAAAGTATGCCACATTGATTGATCTGACCAGATGTGACGGATGCAAGGGAGAGCCTGCTCCTAAATGTGTATTAGCCTGCAGAGAGTACAATAAGGATAGGTTCCCGGAGCCTAAAAAGCCCATACCACCATACTGGCCAAGAAATACCTATGAAGACTGGTCAGACAAAAGAGATAAAATTGACACCCTTACCCCCTATAACTGGATATTTGTGCAGAAAGCAGTGGTTGATGGGAAGGAGATTAATATACCAAGAAGATGTATGCACTGTGACAATCCGCCTTGTGTGAGAGGCTGTCCCTTTGGTGCTCTTAGC